>CAZANJ010000464.1:0-2911 GCA_964486415.1 uncultured Anaerolineales bacterium | reverse complement strand
TCGATTTCGTTCATAATGTCGCTAACTATGCCACGGATTGCCGAAAAAGGGAAATGCATAACTAATTGCTGGTGAAGACATTACTTGCAATTTATATTTTTCCAAAGTCCAATATATTGCTTTTCAGCATTTCTCCAATCAGATCAGCGTCGCGCACATCGTCCTCGAGTAATAGTATTTTTGTATTATGGCTCATAGAGTTTCTCCTGAAGGGGTGTGGTGAAGTTTAATCACGGGTATCATGGACTCAAAAGTGGCCGCGGGTTGGCTGAGCCCTCGTGATACGCAATCGGGAATGGCTGGTCGAGCAAGAACGCACGGATTATGTCAGCCATCAAATTGGGCTGCGTCAGATTTATCATATGCCCCGCTCCTTCAATGTAAAATACTTTGTCATTAAGCAATGTTCGCTTGTACTGCAAAATTACTTCCCACGGGATATAGTCACATTCGGAAGCGAGGATGATACTGGACGTCAGATTATCCTCAAGTGGGGGGCGTGGGTCCGGCGGGTTTCTGGAGCTGAGCTCCGTCCTGATCTGGGCGTAATAATTGAAATCGGCGGTCACCTTGTGCGCACTTTCGCTGTGCCGGGCGCAGACCCAGGTCTTGGAATTGAACGATCTTTCCAGATAAACGCTCATCTTCTCCTGGGATGCCAGATTCTGAGCCGCCTGGGGCCCGTAGGACGCCAGCGCCGCCGCGAGAAGCAGACGCGGCTCGAACATCGGATTGGGGCCGAGAGCGGAACCGGTGGGGGCATAGTTGTAGAAAAACTGCTCGTCGTCCCACATCGGCGTGGGGGAGATGAAGACCGCTTGCCTCACCCGCTCCGGGTAACGGCTCATATATCGCGCCAATAGCTCCGCGCCCGCGCCTTGCCCGATCAAAATCATTTCATGCACCCCCAGCTCGCTGCGGATGGCGTCCAGATCGGCGACGTTGCGCCCGATGTCATAGGCGCCGATTTTATCCAAACGCTCCGACCGCCCGGTGCCGACCTGATCGTAGAGGTAAACATCGAACCCATCACGGGCGAACTGGCTGTAAAACTCCCGCTCAGGATCGAGTACCGCCAGGCCCGGCCCGTCGTGCAGGTAAATGATAGGCGCATCGGCCCGCTCCTCGACGGCGGGATAGTAGTAGTAGGCGAGGCGGGCGCCGGTCGAGAGGTTCCAATACTGCACCTCCGGCTCCGAGGGCAAGGGAGCGGCCTTCTCGACCGGCAACGCGAGCACAACGCCGATCCCGATAACCGCGATGAAGGTCGTCAGTGCGCCGACGATCATGCTGAAGCGGGCGCGGTGAGCGGTCTCCAGTCCCTCGGCGACCAGCCATGCCACGCCCAGCGAGATCAGCAGCAGGGTGAGCAGCGCGGCGCCGCCGATCAGCCCCAGATTGCCCGTCACAGTCGAGAGCGCCAGCGCCACCTGGACAGCCATAGAAGCGCTGAAGACGATGCCGAACAGCAGCCCCAGCCTCAGCAAAATGCGGAGAAGCCATCCAGGGGAGACGATTTCCAAGGGGTCGTCCTCATCCTCGCGCTCCATCCAACCCAGGCGCTTGAAGGCCGACTGGACCCAGATATTCGTCACGCTCATAATTACGCTGCCCAGAATGGCCCAGCCGAAGGCCGCGATCTCCAGACCTGTCAGCAGGTCCGTGAGCAGAAGCAGAATCCCGTCGATCACGAAGATGAACAGACCCGCTGACATAATCATGAAGGGCAGCGTGAGCGCCACCAGCACGGGCCTGAACACGGCGGTCAGGATCACGAAGACCAGCGAGGCGAGCCAGATGTTGAACAGCGCTTCCTTGAAGCGGATGCCGGGTAAAGCGCTGGCTGAGAGGAGCACAATTTGGGTAACGGATAGCCTGATCACGAAGTTGCGCAAGTGCTGAATGGCCGCTCTCCACACATTGATCATCGGTCATCTACCTGCGATTCCAGCGCACGCTCACAGCAGGCGCGGGGATGATCCTTGGCGTTCAAACCGCCGCCGGGCCAATGGATCCGACCGGGCAGCGCCAGCGACTCGGCGCTCGCCTCCTTGAACTGGAGCAGCGCCAGCCTTGCCCCCAGCCTCGCGCTCCCCGCCGAGCGCAGCGCGCCCCAGGTGGTGAGCGTGATAACCTCGTTCATCGCTTCACTCCAACACTTGTAGAACAGGTCCAGTCGAGCGCTCACGTGGCCATCCTTGGCCTGCACCTCGCGCACGGCGGCGTTCCATTCCAGCAGGTGCATTCCTTTTCCCCATTGGATCGGATTATCGCTGCCGAAATCCCGATCCAGCTCGGTCTTTAGCGACAACTGTTTGAAGGCCAGCGTGTTGACCGCGTACTCCCGTGGGTCATCGCCCTCTACCTCAATCCGACGCTGCCCTAGTTCCTCGTGGTGGATTTCCTCCTCCGTATCCCAGGCATAGCCGTTCTCGTAAGGTTCCGATTCGGTGACGTGCAGCGTGTTGTCATCGCCACCGATGATCAGATAATGGACGCGCAGGACGTAGGGTGTGGAGATGCGCCACTTGAGCATTCGCAGGAAGAACTGCTTGCCCAGAATGCGGAACAGGCGCCTTCGCAAGGGATTCTCGTCATTTTCGAGCACCCAGCGCTTGACGTTTTCCAAATCGGTGAAGCGAACGATCTGCCGCTTGAGCCAGTTCACGGCCTTGTCGATAGCGGGATTTCTCTTGATGCCCCGTTGAGGCCTGGCCTCATTCTCGTCCGGGCAGGAAGGACTCGCCGAGGTCTCCGGCATTTTCCCCTTTTTTCTTCTGCGCCCGACATCCTCAATCTCCAATCCGAAGGGCCAAAGCTGGCATTCAGCGGTGCGGCAATCGAAGCACATACTGCCCAGGATGTTGAAGCGCATCTTGGCGCCGGCGGCGTAAACGGTCGGATCGGTGAT
>CAZANJ010000463.1:0-2933 GCA_964486415.1 uncultured Anaerolineales bacterium | reverse complement strand
GTTTATTACCTAATCTGACACAATTGACAGTTCTTGACTTTCACTGTTTTGGGATGTTTGAGGTAAACGGTTTACTCTCACTCTATGTGCGAAAGGAGATCTTGAGTGAATAAGAAAGTGAGACCCAATAGGGCAACCAAGCTTTTCTGGTCGTTTCTCCTTGGACTGAGCCTGGCGCTGGGGCTGGCGTGGGCCGTGATGCCACGCCCGGCCGCCGAGGCCCAGGATGTAGATTTTAACTTCGTCGTTGACCCCCTCGACACCGCTCCATCCGAATCGATAGACGCTTTTATTCCCTCACCCCCTCGCGATGAGGGCAAATCTTCCAATGAACAATTGGCTACTTCGTTTGTGGAACCGCATTCGTCGCTGGCTGCATCTGCACCGGCCTCACCGTCGCCTCGCGATGAAAAACCCCCTGACTTTGCAAGCTTCACGCCGACTTACCCCTATGGCCCACGGACCGACAGCGGGGCTCCTCTCTTCACCTCCCCTGGCAATGTCCTCAATACGCGCTCTCGCAGTGATCTAGCGACCCCGCCCCTTCCCGGAAGCACCGACTTGGCTGTGTGTATGACCAGCGACCGGGTGTGGGGCGTGGTCGGCGCGGGGGCAACGACCACCGTCACAGTGGACGGCACGCAGATGGGCGCCGCCGCGGCCGACGGCAATGGCTTCTTCTGGACCACGCTTTACGACGGCAATGGCGACCGCCCTGAGCTCAGCGGCGGCGAGATCGCGGCAATCTACAGTGATGGCGCCCAGGAGGCCAATATCACGTTGCACACCATCACCGGGACGATTGACGTGGTGAGCGACGTCGTCTCCGGCACCATCGGCGATGTCTCGTCCCCCATCAGCGTCACCGTCTACGCACCATCGGGCGAACCCTCGATGACCTCCTACAGCCAGACGGTCAGCACCGATGGCAGCGGCAACTTCACCGCTGACTTCACCAGCATCTGGGACTTGTTCGTCTGGGACGAGGCCACGGCCGCCTACGCAGAAAGCGGCGTCGAGGTACATCGGCACATCTACCCCGAAGACAGCCTGCTGGTGCGTCCTGCACCCTGGAATGTGGTGATGGGCACGGCTTCCCCAGGCACGATTGTGACGGCGACGCTCTACTTCTCGGATACAACGGAGAAAGACAGCAACGCTCTCACCGCCGGCTCGACGGATGGCTGGTACTACTGGAGCGTGCCCACTGACGTCCTGGAGAGCGATATCGTCGCCGTCGAGTTTGAAGACGGGATGGTGATGAGCCGCACGATTGACACATTTACCATTGATGACGTAGAGGTCGCCAATGACCGGATCGTCGGGCAAGCGGAGCCTGGTGCCATCGTGCGCGGTCTGGTCGACGATCTGACGCCGCAGGGCTGGCGTGACGTGACGATGAGTACCACTGCGGACGCCACCGGCGTCTACACCCTTGACTTCGGAACCAGCGCCGACCTTATGCCTGGTCACTGGAATGCGGTCTTCGTGGCCGACGCCGAGGGCGACGATCTCAACCTCTGGCACCGCGCGCCCTCGGTCGATGTGAACCAGACCTGGAACGATATCTCTGGCGTCGGCCCCTCGGATCCCGGCCCAGACTCCGATGGGCGGGTCGTGACTCTCACCCTGGCCAGCACCACGACCCTCTACACCACGGAGATGGACTGGTACAGTTGGTACAGCTTCAGCCAGGATGACGGTCTGCCGGACATCGACCCCGAAGAAATCATCACCGTCGAGGCGGAGGGGTACGCCTGGCAGGGCGTGGTCGAGGTGATGACTATGACCGCGCAGCACGATACTGGCGCCGACCAGTTCACTGGCGAGGTCGAAACGCCCACGGGCCGAGTGGAGCTCTGGGGCACGCAGTGGGAGGACTTTGGGGTACAGTGGCTCTACCCCGTCGGCGGCCAGTTCGACACCCTCGTCACGGCGAGCAGCCCCTTCACCGCCACGCCGGCCGGCTTCGACGTGCGCAATGGGGTGGGCTACGAGGTGCGCCATCGCACGGCCGACGATTACCTGGAGCGCATCTACCGCGAGGTGGACTATCTCCGGGTCTGGCCGCAGTACAACGGAGTTATGGCTCTGTTCGGCCCGGCTGGCACGCCCTATACCGTCACGCTGCGCGACAGCGGCGGCGGCTTCAAGGCCCAACTGACCGGCACTTCCAACGACCCCATTGGAGAAGCTGGATGGAACCCCTTCGGGGGGACGGGTGAGCAGATCGAAACTGGCGACCAGTTGCAGGCCCAATCGGCGACCGGCTTCAGCCAGACTGTCTACGTCCCGGCGATGGATCTCCAGCTCGACGAGGCCAATGACCGGGTGAGCGGCAGCGCCCCGGCCAACTCACTGTTGTACGTTCAGGTTAGTGGACAGGGAGAGGGCTTCGTTCCCACCGACGAGAATGGTCAGTACACCGTGGTCGTGGGTCAACTGCAGAATTTCTACAGCAATGGCGACCTGATGTGGGGTGATGGATCCACGGTCTGCATCATCAACCAGGACGCCAACCAGGTCTGTCGGAACTTTCAATGGCCCCAGATAATCGCCAACTACAATATGGAGGGCAGCAGCAACGTCTGGGGTAACGTCTCCATTCCTGGCAACACCATCTACATCACCGTGACGCACCCGATCAGCGGCGTCATCGCCACCGGCACGACCGCTCCTGGAACGTGCGATGGGTGCTGGAATCCCACCGGATATACGCTCGATCTCCCTGACGACACCATCGCGCCCGGCAACAAGGTGACGGTGGATTTTGGCGATGGCTCCGTAGACTTCACAGATGTGGTGACCATCACCGGCAACCCCGACCCGGGCACCGACCTCGTCACGGGCACAGCCCCGGCCAATGGCACACTCCACGCTAATGCCGAACATATCTGGGGCGACTGGATCGACATCAATGACATCCCGGTGGA
>CAZANJ010000462.1:0-2937 GCA_964486415.1 uncultured Anaerolineales bacterium | reverse complement strand
CACACCATCAGGCGAGGGGGCAAATCGATAAGCGCGGCGCCGGATCATCAAACCACGATTGCGTCGAATGGACAGGCCGGAATGCAGACCATGCAGCCGTAGCAGAGACTGCCGTCGATGAAGGGCGCTTCGCCTGGGTCCAGGACGACGATGGCCTTGACCTTGCAGACTTTCCGCGCCTCACATTTTCGACAAACCCGGCATTTGCTCTCGTCCACTTTGGGGACTTTGCTCGGAGCCGGATGAGAGTACATTATTTAATCTCCCAGTCATGATGACCAGTCCGGGCGCAATTTATCACGCCCGTGAAGATACCGATCGACCGCCATAGCCGCTTGCACACCCTCACCGGAGGCCACGGCCGCTTGCTTGACGTGGCGACAGAGCACATCGCCAGCCGCGAAGACGCCTGGAATGACCGTCTGGAAATTGCTATCCACAGCCAAACACCCTTCCTCCGCAGTGGTTAGCTGTCCATTCAGAAAATCGGTGACGGGCTTGTTGCCCTGCAGATAGATGAAAGCGCCATTGACCATAATCGAGCTCTCGTCGCCTTGTGAAAGAACGCTCACCGCTTCGACTTTTCCATTCCCCCTGACTTCCCGCAGGTTGGTCTTGGGATAGAAGGCCACCTTGGGATGTGCAACCAGCTCATCCTCCAGTGCGGGGGAGGTCTGAAGCGCCTCCGTGGGGCTGAGGAAATGGACCTGGGAGGCGAAGCGCGTCAAAGTCAATGCCTCCTCCACGGCCTCGTCATTGTTGCCCGCGACGGCTACCTCCTGATCGCGGAAGAAAGCGCCATCACAGGTGGCGCAGTAACTCACGCCGCGCCCCAGAAAGCGCTTCTCGCCCGTGATGTGACGCTTGCGGCCCATCGCACCGGTGGCGATGATCACCGCCCGCCCCTTATGAAGTCCTTCATCGGTCCAAACTTGCTTGGGCTCGCTCTGTAGGTCTACGCTCAGCACCTTCTCGGTGACAAACTGAGCGCCGAAGGAAGTCGCTTGCTCACGGATACGACGCACCAATTCGGGACCGCTGATCGGATCGTTCAAACCGGGATAATTAGCAATCTCACCCGCCATACCCAAAGCACCTGCGGTGAGACCCTTATCCACGACCAATGTATCAAACTCAGCCCGGGCCGTGTAGACGGCTGCGCTGGCTCCTGCTGGCCCGCCGCCGATAATGATCACATCGTAAAGTTTTGAATCTTTTGAGGACAACGCCAATTCCATCAGACACCTCCTGGAAACTCACATACACCTTCAGGATATTTACACAAGAACCGCTCGGCCTCCATCGCGGCGATGGCTCCGGTGCCGGCGGCCACAACGACCTGGCGATAGCGCGGGTCTTGCACATCGCCAGCCACGAAAACGCCGGGCACGCTGGTATACTGTCGACGATTGGAAATGATGTAGCCCTGCTCATCCAGATCCAGTTGCCCGTCGAAAAGTTCCGTCTGGGGCTTCATACCGATGTAGACGAAGACGCCGGCGACATCGACGACCGAGGTCTCGCCGGTCTTCACGTTGCGCACCCGCAGACCGCTCACGGTCTGGTCACCCAGCACTTCCTCGACGACCGAATCCCACAAGAAGCTGATCTTCGGGTTGTCAAAGGCGCGCTCCCGATAGATCTGCGTCGCCCGCAGTTCATCGCGGCGGTGGATGATGACCACCTCGCTGGCGAAGCGGGTGAGGTAGAGCGCCTCATCGACTGCGCTGTCCCCACCTCCCACCACTGCGACGCGCTTATCCTGATAGAAAAAGCCGTCGCAGGTGGCGCAAGCGGAGACGCCGCGTCCATAGAACTCACTCTCACCAGGAACTCCCAAACGTCGCGGTTCCGCCCCCGTGGCGACGACCGCTGTCCTGGCCCTATGAGTCTCCCGCTGGGCGTGGATGATGAAAGGCTTAGTAGAGAAATCCACTCCCGTCACATTATCCAGCACGACAGAGACGCCAAAGCGCTCCGCCTGGCCCTGGAAGCGCTGGGCCAACTCGGCGCCGCTGATCCCCTCCGGGAAGCCCGGAAAGTTATCCACGGCATGGGTATTGGCCGGCTGTCCACCGGGAAGCGTTCCGGTCAGTACCAGGGTGTCGATGCGAGCGCGGCCGGCGTAAATGGCGGATGTCAATCCCGCCGGTCCGCCGCCGATGATGACCAAATCGTGAGTCGAAGCTCCATTGTCACTCATTCCCTGAGATTCCAGGGAGATGATTTTAGGTTGAATCTCCATACCAGTTACACCTCGGTTTCTATTCTAAAGCTTCTCGTAGCTTATCGAGCACCATTGGCTCCGGTGCCGCGCCCTCAAGGTGAGCGGTCTCATTGATCACCGTACGCGGAACACCCATCACCTGATACTTCTGGGAAAGGTGAGGGAATTCTTGAGCCTCGACCATATCCGCACGCACCATAGGGCTGGCGATGGCCATCTGGTGGGCCAAGACCACCGATTGCGGACAGTAAGGGCAGGTGGGCGTGACGAAGACCTGCATATGAACGGGTTCGTCCAACCCTGCCAACATCTCCATCGCCGTCTCGCTGAGCTCCGTCTTTCCTGCTGCCACAGACTGAATGGCGTGGAGCAAGGAGGTGAACTCGTAGCCGGAGGGGATGCCGTAGAAACGCACTCCATAATCCTCCGCGCCGATGACGGCGATGGCCGGGATTTTGTCCACATTTAGCTCCTCGGCCTTCTCCTCATCGGCGACGAAATCATAAATCTCAACCGTCAACTGATCGGAAAGCTCGGCTACCTCCTCGACCAACTGCCGCGTCTCAGCACAAAAATTACATTCAAAATCCTGGGTAAACATCACCATGCGCACCGGGCCGACCAGATCGGCCAACGTTTCTCTCACTTGCTCTCTAACTTCATCATTCAACAAAGACATTATTACCTAACTCCTCTAATTTTGCCATCTA
>CAZANJ010000461.1:0-2949 GCA_964486415.1 uncultured Anaerolineales bacterium | reverse complement strand
CCCGCTATTTATGCCGGATTCGTTCAAGAGCCACAAATTGGCCAAAGTCGAACTCCAGCAAAAGGGCCAAGAGTGGGTCACGTTCCTGTGTCACAACTTCACCTCACGCTCCAGCCATTCGCCCATCTGCCAGTAGCGGAAATTCTGCCCTTGGTAGACCTGGTAGGCGGCGTATAACCCATAGCCCAACCAGGCGAGGGGCGCACCGATCAGCAGGATGACCATGAATACCGTCAGCAGCAGCGCGAATGGCATCATCAGCAATCCGATCAAGATCGCCGAAAGTACCCCGCTGATCGTCCAGGCCACTGTTACCCCCAACGCGAGGATTACCGCGAGCACGACATAAATCAGCAGCCCCACGGCCTGATACGTGAAGGCTTGCAGCGCGTGGAAAGCGATGAAGCGCGACCGGTCACGATACCCCAAGTAGATCGCCAGGGGGATGATTAAGCCTACCAGCGAGCCCACTCCCCCGGCGAGCGCCAGGAAGAGAGTCAGAAGAAGGCTGGCGTGGGCCAAGGCGGCCGTTGTCCATTCATTTGTGGTCTGCGCCGCATCTTCTTGATCACCCTGAACTTGAATCTGCCCTTGATTCTGAAGCGATTCTTCCTGATGTGTCTGTTCTGCCTCTGTCATTTTTCCTCCTAGGTGCGAATGTAAATCATCTCCGCCTTGCTATTCAGCCCCGCTCGTTACAAACCGTTCGACTGAGCTCACGCCGAAGCCCAGCTTGAGCTAGCTGTTACTTTCTACCTTCAATACGTATGTCCCCTGTCAAAGTTGCACCCCTACCTCACTATGCTATAATCGATTTAAGTACACCCTATGGTAGCATGAGTTTTCCAGTAAGCTGTCATCAGAATTCGGAAGTCTCAAAAAGCCCATTGCACAGCATATCTTGACACTTAGAAGCTAAGTTTTCCCCCGAAATAATCATCGGAAGACTTCCGAATTCTCAAGTGGAAAACTCCTGATGGTAGCGGTTCTTCAGACCAGGTTCCAACATTTATGATCACGAAACGTCAGCTTGGTATTTTCGTCATCGCGGTTGCCTTACTCGGCTCCTGCGGCGTCGTCTGCGTGGATCTTCTCGGCGCTGGCGAGTGGGATGGATTCGGCCCCTTGCAGCGGATGGGCATCGGCCTGGGCGTGGCGGCCTTCGCCGTCGGCCTCGTCTTGATCCGCCTGGGCGACCGCCCCGCTTGAACCATCATATGAACCGGAAGATAGAACGTGTTCTCAATGGCCTTGGTCTTCTCCTCGCCGCTCTCGCTATCCTGGCTTACGTGGGCTACCTGGCCATCTATGTGGTCTACGCCGTGGAGCTTTTCCAGTGGCCCTTCGATTATGACCAAGGAGAGGGTTTCGAGTTATACGACGGGATACTTTACAGCCAGGGCGAATGGCCCTACCGGGATAACGCGACCTTCCCCTTCTATGCCTCCAATTATCCACCGCTGTTCCATCTGCTCATCGTTCCGCTGCTGCCCATCTTTGGCCCCCGACTGATCGCCGGGCGCTTGCTCTCCTTCATCGCCACGCTCGTCACCGCCAGCGTGATCTTCGCCATCGTGCGCCGCAAGACGGATGGCTGGCTGATCCCCCTCGTCTCCGGCCTGGGATTTCTCGCCTCCAACTACGTCTACCAGATCGGGCCACTCTGCCGCATGCACATGACGCTGGTGATGTTCGAGACGCTGGCCATCGCCTTTCTCGCCGAGTTCGATCACCCCCAAAACGGGAAGCGCAATCTAATTCTGGGAATGGTAATGCTCTTCTTTGCTGGATATACCAAGCAGACGGCGGTTTTCACCGTGGTGGCCGGTCTCTCCTACGTTTTTCTGCGCGATATCAAAAAGGCCCTCATCGCCGGGCTGGCCCTGACCGTCGCGGCCGGAGGCGCTTTCTGGCTGATCAACGTCGCCACCGATGGGCAGTGGTGGCTCAATATCATCCAGGCCAACGTCAACAAGTTCGACTACCGCCAGACCATTTTTCTCTTCAAGCAATGGTTCCGGCTGCACACGCTCTTCGTCCTGCTGGCAAGCGCCCACTTGATCTACGAGCTATTCTGGGATCGGCTGTCGGCCTATTCCTTGTGGTTCTTCTTCGCCCTGGGAGTCGGAGCGCTGAGCGGCAAGTGGGGCGCCGGTTTCGGCTATTTCAACACCGCCGTCGCGGCCGCTTGCCTCTCTTCCGGGCTGGCGCTGGGACGATTGCAGGACAGAATGGAGAATGGGGAATGGAGGATGGAAGCAGGGGTATTTCTGGCGCTTCTCATTCCGCTGCTCTATCTCTGGCAAGCCCCGCGCATGCTCCATATGCCCACCGCCGGGCCGGTTTTTGGGCCGCTGGCGCGGACGCTCGGCGTGGACGACGGGCTGATCCCGGCCGATTGTACCACGTTCCAATATCACGACGCGATGGGTTATACCCAACTGGGACACCGGCTTACGCCCGAAGATTACGCAGCCGGTGAGGAAATCTTGGACTACGTGCGGGCCGCCGATGGCCCGCTTTTCAGCGAGGAGGCGATGTTCAGCCTGCTGACCGATCAGCCCGTGGTCACCAATCCGACCCAACTGCTCAACCTCTACAACAACGGCCTGCTCGATCCGACCGAGATCATCGAGCGTATCAATCGGCAGGAATTCGGCCTGGTCATCTTCCGCGCCCAGTTCTATCCGCCCCCCGTGCTGGAAGCCATCGGCCAGAACTACCAGCCCATAGACCACGTCTGCATGAACGGCTTCTACTACCACATACTCGCGCCGAATAGCGAATGATGAATGATGAATGATGAATGAGCTTTACGTTTTGCGTTTTTACACAGAGTCGCACGGAGAAGACACTGAGTCACACAGAGAAAAAATTAAATTTCTTTTCCGTTCTCTGTGAATCTCTGTGTCTACTCTGTGTAACTCAGTGTAAACGCTTTTACACAGA
>CAZANJ010000460.1:0-2953 GCA_964486415.1 uncultured Anaerolineales bacterium | reverse complement strand
CATACCCGCCGCCTTGGGGTTGATGGACTCACCCAGTGCCACAGAAAGCCTCTGGCGGCCTCTGGAGGGTCTTAGAACCGCTACGATTTCCCTCTACACCCCAAGCTTTTCTTATCCCCCACTCTTGGTATAATACCTGCCGCCATGAAAGATCGCATTATCTCACCAGAACCTGAAGAGGAAGAGGCCGTACTCGACCAAGCGTTGCGCCCGCAGCGCCTGGCCGATCTGATCGGCCAGGAACACGTGCGCGAGAATATCTCAATCCTGATCGAGGCCGCGAAGCATCGAGAGGAGGCTCTCGACCACGTGCTGCTGTATGGTTCCCCCGGCCTGGGCAAGACCACCCTAGCCCACATCATCGCCAACGAGATGGACACGCCCATCCGCGTGACCTCCGGGCCGGCCATTGAACGGGCCGGCGACCTGGCCGCCATTCTCAGCAATCTGCGCCATAAAGAGGTCTTCTTCATCGACGAGGTACACCGCCTGGGACGAGTCGTGGAGGAGATCCTCTATCCGGCGATGGAGGACTTCGCGCTCGATTTCGTCATCGGCAAGGGGCCAAGCGCACGCTCGATCCGGCTCAACCTGCCACGCTTCACCGTCATCGGTGCGACGACCCGGCTGGCACTCCTGACCGCCCCCCTACGCTCCCGCTTCGGCGCCATCTTCCGCGTCGATTTTTACGAGGAGGAAGCGCTGGAGGCCATCGTGCGCCGGGCCGCCGGCGTGCTGGAGGTGGAGATCGACGATGGGGGCGCGGCGGAGATCGGCCGCCGGGGACGCGGCACGCCGCGCGTGGCGCTGCGGCTGCTCAAGCGGGTGCGCGATTTCGCCCAGGTGCGCGCCGATGGCCGTATCACCGCGCCGGTAGCCCGCGAGGCCATGGAGCTCCTGAATGTGGATCGCTGCGGCCTGGATCACCTGGACCGTCATATATTGCGCACTATCATCGAGAAGTTCGGCGGCGGCCCGGTCGGATTAGACACCATCGCGGCCGCCGTGAGCGAGGAGCCTGACACGATTATGGACGTGGTCGAGCCCTATCTGCTACGCCTGGGCTTCCTGGATCGCACGCCACGGGGCCGAGTAGCCACCAAACGGGCTTACGAACACCTGGAGCTGCCCTATGAGCGCTTGGAGCAGAAACCCCTGCTATAACACCAGAGAAGGAGGGATCTTCTATGTTTACAGGCGTCGTAGAAGCCATCATAAGCGCGATTCTGATCGAAATCGTATTTGAAGTATGGGATAATCGCGAAAAGATTCAGACATTCCTCAAGGCGAGAAGAGCGCCCCAGAAATCGCTACCGCCCTCGGAGCCGGTCGAGATTGTAGAGGAGATGGCCCTCCCAGAGGCCGAAGCTCCCGCCCCGCCACCTCCACTGCCACAGACGCCGCCCGCCGCCGAAGACACAGCGCCGGAGGTGCAGCAGCTCAAGCTCTACAAAACGATTCTGCGTATAGGAACTTCGATGCTGATCGGGTTTATCATCGGAGGTTTGGTGGCAGGGGTCGTGGAGTATGAAGCCGGGAGCGAGGTTGCACTCGGCAGCGGGCTCTCCCTGTTGCTGACCGGCGTGCCGACGCTTCTGGCCTGGTTCGCGATGTACTACTTCGGGCCACTCAAGAGCGCGGCTTGAGCAAAAGGCATCTGCCTCACCCGCTCGATAAAGAAACCAGGTTATGCAGGGTACGCTCTAGATCCGGCGATCCAGAGCGAGCGGAGTGAGCAGTCACACAATCAACATCGCGTCGCCAAAACTGTAGAAGCGATAACGTTCCTCAATCGCCTCGGCGTAGGCACGATCCAATAAGGGCTTGCCAGCGAAGGCCGCCACCAACATCAGCAGAGTCGAGCATGGCAGGTGAAAGTTGGTGATTAGCCCGTCCACCGCGCGGAAGTGAAAGCCGGGGTAGATGAATAGATCGGTCTCGCCCTCGAAGGGACGCACCGCTCCAGAATCTGGGTCAGCGATTGCAGATTGAGCCGCCGCACTCTCTAGGACGCGCACGCTCGTCGTCCCCACCGCTATCACGCGGTTTCCCTCGCGCTTCGCTCGATTCACCCGCTGCGCCGCCTCCGGCGTCAAGAAGCAATACTCGGTATGCATATGGTGCTCCTCGATCCGCTCCTCGCGCACGGGCCGGAAGGTGTCCAGCCCGATGTGCAGCGTGACAAATAAGGAATGCACCCCCATCTCTTCCAGTTGCTGTAAAATTCGTGGCGTGAAGTGGAGCCCGGCGGTGGGCGCCGCCGCCGATCCGGGGTTCTGCGCGTAGATGGTCTGATAGCGATCGGCGTCCTCCAACTCGGTATGGATGTAGGGCGGCAAAGGCGTGACGCCGATCTCCTGCGCCAGAGGCAAGACCGGGCGCTCGAAATCTAACACGCGCATGCCACGCGCGCCCATGTCGATTACTTTCGCTTCCACACCGATGGGTTGACCCTCAGAGCCATCCAGCAGCGCCAAGGAGAGGCCCGGGCGCACGCGCTTCCCGCCGACCAAGGTCTCCCAGACGTTATCGCGGCGGCGGCGGAGCAGTAGTATCTCCACCTTTCCACCGGTCGGCTTGCGGGCGAAGAGCCGCGCCGGGATGACGCGACTCTCATTATGCACCAACAAATCGCCCGGCAGGAGGAAATCGGGCAGGTCGTAGAAACGCCGATGAATAATCTCGCAGCTCTCCCGCTCCACTACCATCAGGCGGGAGGCATCGCGAGGCTCGACGGGCGTCTGGGCGATCAGTTCTTGCGGCAGTTGATAATCAAATGCAGTGGTTTTCAAAAGGTTACTCGCTTTCGGTCGGGTTCTTCCTCGCCAAAATGGGACGGGCGGGGATTGTACATAGAACGCCGACTTCAAGCAACTCCAAACCCATTAGGGAAATCGAAGCAGTTCCAAGGCCCTCCAGAGGCCACCAGAGGCTTTCTGTGGCATTGGGTGAG
>CAZANJ010000459.1:0-2965 GCA_964486415.1 uncultured Anaerolineales bacterium | reverse complement strand
CCACAGAACGCCTCTGGTGGCCTCTGGAGGGCCTTGGAACTGCTACGATTTCCCGTAGTGCCCTCCAGTTGGGTCTTGTTGCTCTCAAGGGCTCGTCGGATTCCGCTCTGGGACCTACTTAACCTTTTGTTAACAAACTGTTAAAGTTTTCTGAAGAATAGTGTGGTATCATGCAAGACTGAATTCGTGCGGGGACATAATCTGAAAAGGAGCAAGTCTTGCGAAGGATCACAGACCATGTTGTCAGGTACATTCTCTTAATCAGCGCTTTAACATCCATCTTCATCGTCTTCCTCATTTTGCTCTTCACCTTGCGGGAGGGCCTGCCCGCCTTTCGAGAGGTTGGCCTGATCCCTATGCTCACCGGGACAGTCTGGCGTCCACAGCAGGATCAGTTGGGCATCCTGTCGATGATCGCCGGTTCGGTCATCGCCACCATCGGAGCCGTCATTTTGGGCGTGCCACTTTCCCTGGGCGGGGCGATCTTCCTCGCCGAGGTGGCCCCGGATAGCGTGCGAGAGATCGTCCGCCCATCCGTGGAACTGCTGGCCGGCATCCCCTCGGTCGTCTACGGGCTGTTCGGCATGGTGGTACTGGTGCCATTTTTGAGAAACCTCTTCTCCGTTCCGGGCAACACGGGCTTCGGGCTGCTTTCCGCATCCATCGTTCTGGCCATAATGGTACTTCCGACCATCACCAACATCACCGAGGACGCCATCCGCGCCGTGCCCAAGGAATACAAGGAAGGCTCTCTGGCCCTGGGGGCCACGCACTGGCAGACCATCATAAACGTTATGCTTCCAGCGGCGAGATCGGGCATCGTCGCGGCTGTAATCCTTGGGATAGGGCGTGCGCTCGGAGAGACAATGGCGATGATTATGGTCATCGGCAACTCGATCCGTGTGCCCCAGCCGCTGAACAATAATCCTCTGACCATCTTCCTCAGCCAGGCCCGCACACTCACCGGTAACATCGCCGTCGAGATCAAGTACGCCACCGGTCTGCACGAGGACGCACTTTTCGCCACCGGCGTGGTGCTCTTCGTGCTAATCATCATCGTCAATAGCAGCGCGCGTCTGCTGATGGGAAGGAGCACTCAATGAGCGAGCGAAGTATAGCCTCGAATAGGATTTCATTTCTCACCCTCGTCAGGAGAACCATCTCAATGGGAAAAATCGAATCGAGGGAGCGAAACAACCTGGCCCGCCGGCGTCTGATCCAGAAAGTGGCCTTTGGCCTTCTCTGGCTTTCCGGTTTGACGGCCGTCGCCGTGCTCCTGGGCGTGACCGGCTACGTCGTTTTGCAGGGCCTACCGGTGATCAGCCTTGAGTTCCTGACCACGCCGCCGGCCGGGGGATTATCCGCCTCCGACGTGGGGGGGATGTCCACCACCGTCGTGTCCACGGTCTACCTGGTCTTCTGGACCATCATCGTCGCCGGGCCACTGGGCATCATGGCCGCCATCTATCTGGTCGAGTATGCCGAGGATGTGGAAGGAGGTGGTCGGGCAATCAGCTTCTTGGTTGGTGTGGTTCGCTTCGCGGTGGAGATACTGGCCGGTGTCCCCTCGATCATCTTCGGGCTATTTGGCTATGCGCTCTTCGTCTCGGCGAAAGCGCTGGGCTGGAGCTTTTCACTGCGCTCGGCGGCCGCAGCCGGAGCCTGCCTGGTGCTACCGGTCATCATCCGCGCCAGCGAGGAGGCCATCCGCGCCGTGCCTCGCTCTTATCGCCACGCCAGCCTGGCCCTGGGAGCGACCAAGTGGCAGACGGTCTGGAAGGTCATTTTGCCAGCCGCCGCGCCGGGCATCGTCACCGGCATCGTGCTCAGCGTGGGCCGTGTGGTGAGCGAGACAGCCGTCTTCTTCGTCACCTTCGGTGGGACTGTTAGGGCTCCGGATACCGTTTTGGACCTCACCTCACCGGGGCGCTCGATGGCCCTGCACGTCTTCTATCTGGCGATGGAGACGCGGGCCTTCGAGAAGGCGATGGGCACGGCCTCGGTTCTGATCATAACCATCATAATCATCAATTTGGCCATCAATTTCATAACACGCCGCATGACGGCGAAGTTGAGGGAAGAACAATAATGGAATTTGAAGACGTAAAACTGGAGACAAAGGAGTACAGTGCCTTTTACGGGGATTTTCAGGCCCTGCGTGATGTCGATATCCAGATCCCGCGCAACCAGATCACCTCGATCATAGGCCCCTCTGGGTGCGGCAAGAGCACATTCTTGCGCACATTCAACCGCATGAACGACCTGATCCCCAGCTTCGCTGTTGATGGGGAGGTTCTGATGGATGACCATAACATCTTCGATATGGACGCGGTGCAGTTGCGCCATTGCATAGGGATGGTCTTCCAGAGACCTAACCCTTTCCCCAAGTCCATCTTCGATAACGTGGCCTATGGCCCGCGCGCCAATGGAATGCGCGACCGAAGCAAATTGGCCGAGACCGTGGAGAAAAGCTTGCGGGATGCCGCTCTCTGGGACGAGGTTAAGGATGATCTAAACAAGTCGGGGCTGGCCCTCTCCGGCGGGCAACAGCAGCGGCTCTGCATCGCCCGCGCCCTGGCCGTCGAGCCGGACGTGATCCTGATGGATGAGCCTGCCTCGGCGCTCGATCCGGTGGCGACGCTGAAAATCGAGGAACTGATTCAGGACTTGAAGAAGAACTACACCATCATCATCGTCACGCACAACATGCAGCAGGCCGCGCGGGCCTCGGACTACACGGCCTTCTTTATGATGGCCGATGATCGCGCCGGGTATCTAGTGGAGCACGGCCCCACAAACCAGATTTTCACCAATCCCCAGAATGAGTTGACCGAACGCTACATCACGGGGCGCTTCGGCTAATCCTCCAGGACGCCAAAGAACCTGGGTTATGCCTAAGCGCAGCGGCATACTAAGCGCAGCGGCATACTAAGCGCAGCGGCATAACCCGGCTTCTCGCTGAAAA
>CAZANJ010000458.1:0-2969 GCA_964486415.1 uncultured Anaerolineales bacterium | reverse complement strand
GGTTGAGGTTGAGGTTAAGGGTTGAGGTTAAGAGGTCTCTATGTGGTCTAGGGCGAAGGTTATTTCTTCGGGGACGCGCAGGGCTATGTGCCCGCAGTTGGGGCAGATAGCCTCCTCCTCGTCGCTCTCGAAGCGCAGACCGCAACAGTTCCAGCAGATGTATCGAGTCGGTCGCACACGGATGAAGACACGCGCTTCCGCCGCCGGGGTGTTGGCCCCCAGTTCCTCCACGGTCTCCCGCAGCATGGTTCCCTTTTCCTGAGAAGCACCATAGAGGACGAAGTGTAGCTCTGTGATCCGAACGGCCCCCTTGGAGCGTGCCTCAGCTAAAGCCTGGTCGAGCAGCGCTTGCACTTTTTTGCGATCTGAGGTAGTTGAGTTCATCTCACCTTTCTCGCGTCTTTAGATGCCAGCATGATGCTGGCGTTCTTTACAACTTTATTATAGCCACGTCTAGCCTTCCGGTCAAGACGCGGGTGGGCCTGGTCATCCACGAGTTTTCCGGTTTGCAATCTCCAAACCAACTTGCTATAATCCGCACCTGGTGAATGTAGGGGCAATCCCTTGTGGTTGCCCCGATCGCGGGTGGGTATGATTTTTGAGACGGGCGGGCACGAGACCCGCCCCTACGTGGATGGCATTATGGATGAGAATACGCAACGAGAACATCCCCAGGAATGGGCGCATAATGGCAACGGTGACGCGAGTGTCCCGCCGCCGCAGCGTCCCGGATACGTACCACCCGGCTCGACGCCGCCGCCGGAGCCTCCCGTCACGGCCACACCGCCACCTCCGCCCCGCAGAGGAAACAGGATGGTCAAAATAGTATTCGCCGCTGTGGCCGCTTTCGTGTTGCTCTTCTTCCTGGCCGTCGCCGCTGCGGTCTTCGGCTACGCCACCATCGCGAGGGAGCTCCCCGCACCGGCGGAACTACAGGAGCGGCAGACCGAGTTCGTCAGCAGCAAGATCTATGACCGCGACGGCTACCTCCTTTACGAAGTGATGGACCCCCATGGCGGACGGCGCACCTACGTGCCCCTGGAGGATATTTCCCAGCACGTGATCAACGCCACCATCGCCACCGAGGATCGCGACTTCTGGCTCCACCCCGGTTTTGACCCCATCGCCATCGCCCGCGCCATCTACTATGTGCTGACCGAGCGGGAGATCGTCTCCGGCGCCAGCACTATTCCGCAGCAGTTGGCGCGAATGGTGCTGCTCCCCGACGAACGCTTCGAGCAGAGCGCCCGGCGCAAGATCCGGGAGATCGTCCTGGCCGCCGAGCTGACGCGCGTCTATCCCAAACAGACCATCCTGGAGATATACCTCAACGAACTCAATTATGGCAACCAGTCCTACGGCATCCAGGCCGCCGCCGAGACCTACTTCAACGTGGATGCGGCCGATCTCAAGCTGGCGCAAGCATCCTTCCTGGCCGGACTGCCACAGGCTCCCGCCGCGTATGACCCTTTTGGCAATGGGCTCGAACGGGCGCTCGCTCGCCAGGAGGATGTGCTGGCGCTGATGGTCAAGGACGGCCACATCAGCCAAGAGGCGGCGGAGCAAGCGGCCGCCGAGATGCGTGCTCACACATTCGGCGCACCACAGCTCGATATGACCACAGCCCCCCACTTCGTCTTCTACGTGCGGCGCATTGTCGAGGATATGTACGGGCCGAACGCGCTCTATCGCGGCGCGGGCCTGCGCATCTACACCACGCTCGATCTGGAGCTGCAAAAGCTGGCCCGACAGGCGGTCCACAATGGCGTGACCGGTGTCGCCGACCGAGGGGCCACCAACGGCGCGCTGGTCGCGCTCGATCCCAGTACCGGACACATTTTGGCCTTGATCGGCTCGGTCGATTTCCACGACGAGAGCATCGACGGGCAGGTAAACGTGGCGCTGCGTTGCCGCCAGCCGGGCTCCTCCATCAAGCCGCTCACCTACGTGGCGGCCTTCGAGCGCGGCTGGACGCCGGCCACGGTGCTCTGGGACGTGCGCACCGAGTTCCCCGACGGGGCCAACCCGCCCTACGTGCCGCTCAACTACGACCGCAAGTACCACGGCCCGGTATCCCTGCGGGATGCGCTGGCCAATTCCTACAATGTCCCGGCCGTGGAAGCGCTACAGTTCGTGGGCATCGAGGGCCTGCTGGAGATGGCGAATCGGCTAGGCGTCGAGTCGCTGGTCCATCCAGAACTTCACTGCCCGGAGTATCCCTACGATCAGCCGCCCACCTACGGGCTGGCCCTCACACTGGGCGGCGGCGAGGCCAAGCTGCTGGAGATGACGGGCGCTTTCGCCGTCTTCGCCAACCAGGGGATGCGCATGGAGCCCAGCCCTATCCTGCGCATCGAGGACAGCCGGGGAAACGTGCTGGTGGATAACAACGCTCCCATCGGCGAGCGGGCGATCAAGCCGGAGCACGCCTACCTGATCACCGACATTCTCGCCGACGATCAGGCCCGCTGCGCCGCTTTCAGTTGCCCCAGCATCCTGGAGCTCAGCCGGCCGGCCGCGGCCAAGACCGGCACCACCGACGATTACCGCGACGCCTGGACCATCGGCTACACGCCCGACCTGGTGACCGGCGTCTGGGTGGGCAACTCGGACAACTCCCCGATGGAGAACCTCCCCGGCGCGGCCGGTGCCGGCCCCATCTGGCACAATTTTATGGAGACAGCCCACGAGGGCCTACCGGTGCATAATTTTGAGCGCCCGCCCGGCGTCGTCGAATATGAGGTCTGCGCCATCTCCGGCGCCCAGCCGACCCAGTATTGCCCCGAACGGGAGACGGAGATCTTCGCTCAGGATCAGCCGCCGCCGGACGAGAGCCACGACTGGTATCAAATGGTGGAGGTGGACGCCTTCACCGGCCTGCGGGCGAACGAACATTGCCCCGACCACGTGATCGAGCGGCTGACGCTCGACATCGCCGATGAGCGCGGGCGGGAATGGGTGCAGGCTCA
>CAZANJ010000457.1:0-2969 GCA_964486415.1 uncultured Anaerolineales bacterium | reverse complement strand
CTTAGGACCGTTATAGTTACGGCCGCCGTTCACCGGGGCTTCAGTTCAAAGCTTCACCCTGAACTAAGTTCAGAATTAACTCTTCCCTTTAACCTTCCGGCACTGGGCAGGCGTCAGCCCCTATACTTCCTCTTGCGAGTTAGCAGAGACCTGTGGTTTTGGTAACCAGTCGGCAGGGCCATTTCACTGCAACCCCATCAGGCTCAGAGCACAATGCACCTCACCCTACTGGGGCACCCCTTCTCCCGAAGTTACGGGGTCATTTTGCCGAGTTCCTTAACGAGGGTTCTCCCGTCGCCTTAGTATATTCTACCAGTCTACCAGTGTCGGTTTGCGGTACGGGCACCTGAAAATCACAGCTTAGAGGCTTTTCTTGGCAGCTTGGATCGACCACTTCTGGCTCTTTGGCTCCACCATCACCCGTCAAGCTCCAGAGGCGGATTTCCCTACCTCCATCAATGCCCTACAGGCTTGGCACCCGAATCCATTCACGGGCTGGCCTACCAAACTGCGTCCCCTCATCGCTCCTCTCAGGTGGTTCTGGAATATTAACCAGATGTCCATCGCCTACGCCTTTCGGCCTCGGCTTAGGCCCGACTAACCCGACGCGGATCAACCTTCCGTCGGAAACCTTAGACATTCGGCGAACACGATTCTCACGTGATTTACGCTACTCATGCCGGCATTCTCACTTCTGCACACTCCACCGCTCCTTTCGGTACGGCTTCGCCGCATGCAGAACGCTCCCCTACCACGGTTAATTTATTAACCGCCCGTGGCTTCGGTGGCAAGCTTGAGCCCCGTTAAATTTTACGCGCAAGCCCGCTTGACCAGTGAGCTGTTACGCACTCTTTAAAGGATTGCTGCTTCTAGGCTAACCTCCTGGCTGTCTTAGCAGACCCACTTCGTTTACCACTTAGCTTGCACTTAGGGACCTTAGCCGTCGGTCTGGGCTCTTTCCCTCTTGACTACGAAACTCATCTCCCGTAGTCCAACTCCCGCGTTCTAAAATATCGGCATTCGGAGTTTGGTTGGGTTTGGTAGCTTTAAGCATCCTAGCCCATCCAGTGCTCTACCTCCGATACTCAACACGCGAGGCTAACCCTAGAGTTATTTCGGGGAGAACAAGCTATCTCTAGGTTCGTTAGGCATATCACCTCTACCCACAACTCATCCCTCGCTTTTGCATCAGCGAAAGGTTCGGCCCTCCACGAGAGATTAACCTCGCTTCAGCCTGGTCATGGGTAGCTCACCTAGTTTCGTGTCTAACCCCTGCCACTAATACGCCCTATTCAGACTCGCTTTCGCTACGGCTCCAGCTGCAATTGCCTTAACCTTGCGACAGAGGATAACTCGCCGGCTCATTCTCCAAAAGGCACGCCGTCACACATTGCGCCCTTAATCCTCATAAAAGGACTAACCTTTGGACCAATTTCCCTTTCAGGAAACTTTATGTCCATCGGAATAAGACGCCATAGTGCTTCGACAGCTTGTAAGCATACGGTTTCAGGTTCTATTTCACTCCCCTCTCCGGGGTACTTTTCACCTTTCCCTCACGGTACTGGTACGCTATCGGTCATCAGGTAGTACTTAGCTTTGGGAGGTGGTCCTCCCTGCTTCCCACGGGATTCCTCGTGCCCCGTGGTACTCAGGGTCACTGACAGGAGTCCAGCATACGTTCATCTACGGGACTATCACCCTCTATGGTTCTTCTTTCCAGCTAGATTCGAATATTATGCTAGATTTGTAACTCCCTTGAGCCCATGCAGAGACTCTGTCATGCCCTACAACCCTAGCTTCACTTAGGCCTGCACGCCACTGAGTGACACTAGTTTGAGCTGATCCCCTTTCGTTCACCACTACTCAGGGAATACTCTCCTTTCCTGTGGGTACTAAGATGTTTCAGTTCCCCACGTTTCCCTCTACTTGTCTATATATTCAACAAGCAGTGCTTAGGTATTGCCTAAGCGGGTTTCCCCATTCGGAAATCCCCGGATATAACGTCTGCACACGACTCCCCGAGGCTTATCGCAGTGTACCACGTCCTTCTTCGGCTCCTGATGCCAAGGCATCCACCGTACGCTCTTAGTAGCTTACATACGTGATGCGGAGAAATTGAAGTTCTTACTTCTGTTCAATTGTTAATGTACTAACACCCAGCAGATTAACTGCTGGCGACTATAAGCACATTACTTACACTCGCCAATTGCCAATCCACCAAAACAAAACGACCTGGCATATCTTCCAGGCCGTACTAACTACACGATATGCCCACCAATCTATTATTTTCTATCCTCCAGAAATAGCACCATCTAGCCCTCCTGCCAAGTGACCTAGTACACCTCAAAACACATTATTGTCAAGCGCCTTGTGGAGATGAGGGGACTCGAACCCCTGACCTCCTCCGTGCAAGAGAGGCGCTCTCCCTCTGAGCTACATCCCCAGACCTAGTGGGCTTGCCTGGACTCGAACCAGGAACCACTCCCTTATCAGAGGAGTACTCTAACCGACTGAGCTACAGGCCCATTTGTGAAAGAGCCTCTTAACAACTAAAGAGTGACAGGAAGCTAAAACGAAGCGGGCTCCCACAAACAGAAACAGACATAATCTGCTTCATCCAAATTTTCTCCCTAGAAAGGAGGTGATCCAGCCGCAGCTTCCGCTACAGCTACCTTGTTACGACTTCGTCCCAGTCACCAGCCTCACCTTCGACAGTTGCCCCCCTTTCGGGTTAGCTCACCGGCTTCAGGTGTTGCCAGCTTCCATGACGTGACGGGCGGTGTGTACAAGGCCCGGGAACGTATTCACCGCAGTATTGCTGACCTGCGATTACTAGCAACTCCGACTTCATGCAGGCGAGTTGCAGCCTGCAATTCGAACTGAGACCGGCTTTACAGGATTGGCTCCACCTCGCGGTTTAGCTACCCATTGTACCGGCCATTGTAGCGTGTGTGTAGCCCTGGACATAA
>CAZANJ010000456.1:0-2971 GCA_964486415.1 uncultured Anaerolineales bacterium | reverse complement strand
TTCCACTTGCTTTACAAAAGTTGACACAATCACCGATTTGCTGTAAACTTTAGGCAACACTAGGCGCTACCCACTTACGCCAAGCACATCAAGCCGAATCAGGAGGGACGCTATGGATATACCTGAGAAAATCGATCTGCTTTTCAGGACAGTCACCAAACCAGATGGTCAGGAGTACAGCTACCGAGAGGTTGAGGACCTGACCGGCGGCGTCATTTCCAGTACCTCCATTTGGAAAATGCGCACGGGGAAAACCCAGAATCCCACACAGCGGACACTACAGGCATTAAGCAAAGCCTTCCAAGTACCGATCTCCTTCTTCTTCAAGGATTATATATCTCCAAACGAAATACAAAGATACCACGAAAGCTATCGAGCCGACGAATTAGTGGAACAAATCGCCCTACGCTCTAACGACCTCGACAATGAAGGGAAACGGGCCATTCTGGACATGATAAACTACGTCCGGGAAGCTCAGGGTATGGGGAGTAACAACAGAGAAAGCAGATTTGGGCGGAGAAACCATCGAAGCGCAGATATGCAGGTTGCTGGATGAGAAAATAGAACAGATGAGATGAAACGAAACAAGGCCGCCACTGCGGGGAAACAGTGCGGCGGCCTTGTCCGGTGGAGCGAGGAGACCCTATTTCGTGTTCTCTACAGGTCCCTCTATCCCCTATTATACCACATGACACACAAATGCGAAAAGGGGAAACAATGGAAAATGGACAGTACCGGCTCGAGATCCGGTTCGGGGATGACCTGCTAGAGGCAGGTTTTACTGCTGTTCCAAATTTGCTACTGAAGCATTATCGCCACCTTGACATCTCGGACAGCGAAGCGATGTGGATTATTCACTTGCTCCGTTTCAAGTGGAAGGCCGATGCTCCACGCCCTCGGCAGCCCAATCTGCCAATGTCTTGCTCCGAGAAAACACGACGCCGGTACGCACGCCATCTACGCAAGATCGGCCTGCTCTTCACCCGTCGCATCTATCACACCACCGAGAATGCCCCTCGCCCCGATCTGGCGGGCAAGATGAAGACACTCGAATATCACTTCGACTCTCTCTTCCACAACGTCATCCGCGTGAGCGCCCACGTGGCCACCGGCAACCCCCTGAAGGAATTCATCATAGAGCTACCCTTTGATGTGATTCGCAAGGTAGCCACCGGTTTCTACCACGACGTGCCCGATAAGATCAAACTCATTTGTGAAAAGCATATCGCGGAGGGCTCAGACAGCCCGCTGTTACTACTCCCCCAAAATGGGGTAGTAGATAACTCTACCCCCCCAAAAGCTACCACCAGAAAATGGGGGAGTAGTACTACCCCCCCAAAAGCTACTACCAGAAAATGGGGGAGGCATAAAGAAGACTCATGTAGTAAAGAAGAATCACAAAAGACAGAGAAAAAAAAGAAGGAAGTAGCAAGTAAGAAGGAACTACCTACTTCTGCTCAAAATCTTGATCCAGACTCTGAATTGACACATCAACTTCTCTCCGATTTCGGCATCGTCGGAAAACCGCTCAGGGAATTGGTCAATGATGAATGGCTGACTCCAGCGATTGTCCGGGCCTGGCTGCTTTATCTTGGCACTCAGAGTTTCGCGGGCAAGCAGGGCTATTTGGTGAATCAGTTGCGCGATCACCAGAAGCCCCCCATGATGTTCCTCACACTGGGCCAACTGACGGATGAGCAGATCGCTGTGCTGAAGGACCTCGCGGGCGACAGGAAATGGACTGCCAGATGGGATCAGGAGAGACTGGTGGAAGCTGGGATCAAGATCGAAATTGCGGATTTGTGGTATGAGCATCTAGGATGATAGAGCCTGCTCCCACGTTTTGGGGGAGCAGGGTACCGACAGACAAAGGAAACATCAATGTCCAACGATAGACGCCGCCGCGTTCTCAATTTGCTCCTTCAAATGTCCACGGAGGGTCTGCCCGCGGCCAAGTCCCTCTTCTGCACCGAGTTGAACTACAACCACGTCCATCTTCCTCTCTCCTGCCGCAGTTGGCCCGATCCGGCGCGTAAGGCGCTGGCCGAGCCGCCCGTCATCCTGGCACAACATGAGTCCCAGTTCGGCGATTTCGATGTCATCTATACCCCGCTCTCAGCGGAGTGGCAGGGGCGCGATTTTCCCCTCTCCGTCACCGCCGAGCGGCGCGTCATCGAGCAACTGCTCCCTAACCATCCCTACGCCCTTTTCCTCTTCAGCGACGTCGATGAGCGGCATTGGCACCTGGTCAATGTGCGTTACGACGAGGAGGCCGCGCGCCGCCGCGTCTATCGCCGCATCGCGGTCGGGCCACAGGAGCGACTGCGCACCGCCTCGGAGCGGGTGGCGATGCTCGATTTGGCCACGTTGGACGAGGAACTGTTCGGCATCCCCCCGCTCGCCATCCAGCAGCGCCACGACGAGGCTTTCGACGTCGAGGCGGTGACGGGCAAATTCTTCGCCGATTACCGCCGCATCTTCGAGGCCACCGAGGCTCAGATCGAGGGCCTGGAGGGCGATGATCTACGCCTCTTCACCCAGCGGCTCTTCAACCGCTTGCTCTTCATCACCTTCCTGGAGCGTAAGGGCTGGCTCAGGTTTGAGGGGCGCGACGATTATCTCCGCGCTCTCTGGGAGGCTCATCTGGAGGGGAGGGAAGCGGACGGCGAGGCCAATTTCTACCTCGACCGGCTCGATCTGCTCTTCTTCAGCGGGCTGAACAACGTCAGCAACATCGACATCACGAGGATCAGCCGGGATGGGTTGATCGCGGAGCGCATCGGGCGCGTGCCCTACCTCAACGGCGGGCTGTTCGAGAAGGAGGCGCTGGATCGGCGCCAGGGTGTGAGGGTGCCCGACGCCGTCTTCGGCCCCATCTTCGATGAGCTGATCTACCACTACAACTTCACCGTGACGGAGAGCACGCCGCTCGACATCGAGGTGGCGGTCGATCCGGAGATGCTGGGGCGCA
>CAZANJ010000455.1:0-2973 GCA_964486415.1 uncultured Anaerolineales bacterium | reverse complement strand
ACCTCCTTCCACCCATCCGTCATCGGCATAGCCATTCACTACTCACAATTCATCCCGAAAATCCACGAAGCGATACCCTGCCTCTCGCTCCGTGAGAATATAGCGCGGTTCGGAGGGATTCGGCTCGATCTTCTTGCGCAGATAATTGATGTACAGGCGCAGATTCTGAAGCTCGTTGCGGTACTCATAGCCCCAGACCTTGGTCAGTAGCGTGTTGTGGGGCACCACCCAGCCCGCGTTTTCGATCAGATGATGGAGCAGGCGGAACTCCGTGGGGCGCAGGTGGATACGTTCACCTTCCACGATCACATCCCGCCGGTTCAAGTCCACGCTCAGCCGATCGTCGATGCGCAGGATCGAATCTTTGGGCTCCGTCGAGCTCTGCGTGCGGCGCAAGAGTGCCTTGATGCGGCTGACCAACTCGCGGGTGCTGAAGGGTTTGGTCACATAATCGTCCGCTCCCAACTCCAGCCCGCGCACCTTGTCCTCCTCCTCATCCCGTACCGTGAGCATAATCACGGGCACGTTCGAGACTTTGCGCAACGAGCGCAAGGTCTCAAAGCCATCCATCTCCGGCATCATCACGTCGAGGAGCACCAGGTCGGGAAGCTCCTGACGCACTTTATCGAGCGCTTCGGGGCCATTATGGGCCTCTATGACTTTGTACCCCTCCAGCTCCAAGTTCATTCTGATGAACCTGATCATCCGGGGCTCGTCGTCCACTGCCAAGATCAGTTCGCCGTCGCCAGGCATGTAATCCTCCGTAATAACCCAGGTTCACTCGCGGATAAAGCTGGTGATGTGTTCTTCTTCCTCGCTGGGCATAATCTCGACGCAAGTGATACGGGTCCAGGGATAGATGACCATATCCACGTCGGGTTGGAGGTAAGTGACATCGCGCCCATCGCGATACCGGACGTTTTTCACGATCAGCACCTGATCGGTGGGCTCCGGCAGACGCTCCGCCTCTCCCACCACCGCTTCCTCATTCGCTATGTGGACCAATAAAGTGTGCATAAATCCTTCCTCCGTTCTCTAATCCTACATCTGCAGGGCAGGTTTCCATACTTGCCGCACTTGTTTGGGGTAGCAAGAGAAAACTAAAGAGTTACCTCTAACTTGACGCCCCCTAATTGGAGCACATCTCCCTTTTGGATCGCCTGGGGCTTATGCGGCGTCAAACGCTTGCCATTCAGAAAAGTGCCATTGGAGCTGCCGACATCCTCAATGAAGTAGGTCCCGCCACGCTGATAAATCTTACAATGCTGGCGCGAGACGCCGAGCTCCAGCCCCCGGTGTGGCGTTAGGTCTATGTCCGGGGTCACACCGCCGGCCTCGTCTGGACGCCCGATGAGCGCCTCGGCCTTGTCCGGCAGCTGGATGCGGTGGCCCGTCGGCTGGACCTCAATCTTCAGCGGAGTGGGAGCGACCTCGGCAGGCTGTGGAGTGCTGCTCCTTATTTCACGATGGGGCGCTGGCTTCGGGCTTGGGGACTTCACCTCGGCTCCCAGGGGCTCACCCGTGGGCAAGTAGATCCCGCATCGATTGCAGAAGAGGGTCCCGGGGCGATATTTTTCTCCGCAAGATGGGCAATCAGTCATAATTGGCGATTTCCTTTGGAGCGATGCTCAGGCTGCGTGTGCCATACTTGAGCTCCTTGCGCCCCTTCTGGCTGGGCTGAGCGCCCTGAGCGATGCGCCCGGCCTCCAGCAAGGCCGCCTGGGCCAACTGGGATTCGCCCAGATCGAACAATCGCGTAGCCATCACCTTCAGTTGACGGGTAGCTGCGTTTATCTCTCCGCGCTCAATCGCTTCCCAGGCATGCTCCTGCATGCGGTGGAGAGTCACTTTGCCCAACGTATCCGTCAGTGCTTTTGGCACCTCATCGAGCGCCAGATCAGCGTCGGCGAAGGGGATGCGGAGGGCGCGTTGTAGCTTTTCCTTCCTATGGTTCAAGGCCGGCACATCACCAGAGAGTTCAAACTGTAAGTGCAGTGGATCAAGCGCCTGGGGGGGCTGGTCGCCATCCGATTCCTGATCCACGCCGAGTTCCAGCACCAGGCTCATCGCGGAATCGGCCTGGAGTGTGCCCAGCTTGATCTCGCCATTGGTCGAGGGGAGGCGCTCCACGTAAGGCTCGGCGCGGAAGATGTTTTCCAACTCCACGCTATCCGGATAATTAATTTCAAGCTGCAAGCCCTGCGCGAAAAGTGAGCCGAGCCCCCGCACCCGTTCTTCCAGGAAAGTCCTCACCTGGTTGGCTGATGCGACATAGGCCGAGACGCCCCCGCTCTGGGCCGCCATCTCGTCGAGCAGTTCATCATTCCAATCCTCGCCGATGCCCATTGTGGAGATGCCGATGTGATAGGCCCCGGCCTGCTTGGCCTCTCGGATGCAGGCTTCATCATCGCCATAAGTCCGACCATCGGTGAGCAGAATCAAGTGGCTGGTGACCTGGGTGCTGTGGTGCTTGGCGATCTCCGACAATCCGGCTCGCAGCCCACGTAAAATCTCGGTGCCCCCTCGCGCGTTGATGGTGGAGACGGCGGCCTTGGCGTGGGCCTTGCTGACCCCCTGTTCGCTGGGCAGCACCACCTCCGCTCGGTCGTCGAAGGTGACCACGGCCAGGATGTCCTCATCTTGCAATTGATCGATGAGGCGATGGGCCGCTCGTTTGACGTGGTCCATTCGGGCACCTTTCATCGAAGTGCTGCGGTCGAGCACCAGGCATAGGTTTAGGGGCAAGCGCCCGCCTCGGGCTATCACCCCCGGCTTGATCTCCATGAGGAGATAAAATACCTGCTCCTCGTGGTGGGTGGAGATCTGGCTCCAGCTCGGCGTGATCGTCCAGCTTAGCGCCTCTTTTGCTCCCTTGTCGAGTTTAGCCCTTTGTTGGTCATACGCTTGACGGGTTTGGGGATCGCTCAGCACAGCGTAAGCTTTTTGAGCCTTGTAGAAAGGGCTGGTCGCGCT
>CAZANJ010000454.1:0-2978 GCA_964486415.1 uncultured Anaerolineales bacterium | reverse complement strand
GGCCTTGATCTCCGGCAGGCGCTCCTCCGCCGAATCGACCAGCAGGTGGAGGATGTCGCCGTAGGTCTACACCTCCAGCACGCCGGGGAGTGTCTTCGCCACCAGGCAGTTCTCCTTGCAGGGGCACTTGGCACAATAGAAGTACAGGATTTCGAACGGCGTCGTGGCGTTGGCTGCCAGATATACCAGTCCCAAAATCCACGATACTCGGAACAGGGCTATGGCGGCGACGGCTGTGGCGCTCACCACGAGGCCTAAACTGACTACACCGTTAATTTCTCTGTTCATTTTGGAATCCTTTGGGGCTACGTGGAGGCCCCATCCGCCAAGAGGCCCTTTATCAACACGTCGGTGAGAGCCTCGTTGATTTGAGCCAGGTCCAGGTCTGGCTTCAACATCAGATAAGCCGCCATGCCGTCGTATGCGGCGAGCACTGCCCAGACCAAAGGCTCCGCGTCCACGGGCCTGAACTCGCCGCTCGCGATGCCCTCCTCGATGATGTCCGTGACGGTGTTCCGATATTCCTCCAGCATATCGAGCCAAAAAGCACCCACCTCCCCGCGTTGCGAATGCGAGCTTGAGGCCCAAAACTCCAGAAAGAGGCTGAAAAAACTGGGGGCTTCCTCGCCGATACTTACAGCGGCCTGGGACATAGCCCGCAGTTTATCGGAAGCGGTGAAGTAGCTATCCTGAATGTGTGAAGTGCCCTGATCGAGGTCCTCGGCGACCGACGTGAGGGCGGCGTTGAACAGATCTTTCTTGCTGTCGAAGTACCAGTAGAGCGTGCCCTTGCTCAGATTGCTCTCGGCGACGATGTCGTCCATGGTAGTGTTGTTGTAGCCCTTACGCAGGAAGCACTTCAGCGCGGCCTGGAGGATGCGCTCGCGGCTCTCGGTGGAGGCGCTGGATTTTGGCATCATACAGCCCCACTCCGGCGTTTGATGACGCGCAGCAGCCAAAGCACCAGACCCGCGCCGATGAGGGGCTCGGTGAGCATGGCGAGAAGACGGATCCAGTTCGTGAATCCCATCAGCGGGATGATGAAGTAATCGAGCAGGCCGATGGCCACTGTGGCGGCGATACTGACGATGATGTCCACGGCCAGCCCGTAGGGCGGCTCGCCCTGAACGACGAGGCTGGCCAAGGCGCCTATGAGGAGACCGGCGACGACCCAGATGATCAGCCAGATGATTAGAACAGGCATATTGTCCCTCCTGGTGTGCTAAAAACCCAAAAATTCAGTAGACTGACTAGTCAGTCTAAGTTTACACCGAGAGGTAAAACTCGTCAAATTGCGCGGGGGGAGAAGGCGCATATAATCAGGCTGTCTAGCGGACGGGATAAATCTATTGGCGATCAATTCTGCAAAGGAGTGAATATGAGGAATACTTTGCCCGACGTTCAACTTTCCCTGCGACCGGGGATCATCGACTTCGGCTGGGGCCACCCCGATCCGGCGCTGCTGCCGGTGGAGGGGCTCTCGCGAGCGGCCCGACTGGCGCTGGATAGCGCGGGGCGCGACGCTCTGGCCTACGGCGCCGAACAGGGGCCGGGCCATCTGATCGAGTTGCTTTGTGAGCGATTGGGGCGGCTGGAGGGCGTGGAGTTGCCCGCCGATCAACTGCTGATCACCGGCGGCGTGTCCCAGGCGCTGGATTTGCTCTGCACGCTGTTGACGCAGCCCGGCGACGTGATGTTGGCCGCCTCCCCCATCTATCACCTGGCGCTCCGCATCTTCCGCGATCACGGGCTGGAGCTGGTGCCCGTTCCCAGCGACGCGGATGGCTTGCGCGTGGATGCACTTGAGGAGATCTGGGCGGAGCTACAAGAGAAGGGGCAAGAGCCCAAAATGCTCTACCTCGTGCCCACCTTCTGCAATCCCACCGGCGTCACGCTGGCGGCGGAGCAGCGCGATGCGCTGGTGGCGCTGGCGCGGCGCACGGGGCTGCTCATCCTGGAGGATGACGTTTACCACGAGTTGTGGTATGACGCTCCGCCGCTGCACTCGCTCTACAGTTTGGCGCCGAGCGGGCCGGTGGTGCGGCTGGGCTCCTTCTCCAAGATACTGGCGCCGGGGCTGCGCTTGGGCTGGATGCTGGCTGCGCCCGAGATCGTAAAGCGCTGCACCGGCTGTGGCATGCTGGATAGCGGCGGCGGTGTCAATCACTTCACGGCCCACGTCGTGAGTGAGTTCATCGAGACGGGGGCACTGGAAGAACACGTGGAGGTGTTGCGGTCGGCCTATCGACGGCGGCGCGATGCGTTGCTGGAGGAGCTGGCTCATCATCTGCCGGGCTGTAGCTGGGCTCGTCCTGGAGGGGGTTTCTTCGTCTGGCTGCGTCTGCCGGAAGGGGTGAATAGTGCCGAACTTCTACCGGCAGCGGAGGAACAGGGAGTTTCCTACTTGCCAGGCTCGCTCTTCCACTCCGATGAGGGCGGCGATCACTTTTGTCGTTTGGCCTTCACGCTGCTGGAAGAGGATGAACTGCGGGAGGGAGTGCGGCGTTTGGCTCTCGCGCTGCAGGGGAAGAGGCCCTAAAGGTTTTGGAAACCTTTAGGGCCTCACAATCCGGATTAACTCGCGGAAGCCTTCGTTTCTGAGTTTTTATCTGCGTGCTTCTCTACAGACTTTTCTGACTTCTTATCCGTGCTCTGTCCGGCCGACTTATTGTTGCTCCTATCCAGACTCTTTCCCGGAACCGCCGTCGGGGACTTGGCGCGGTTGTCAGTGACGTAAAAGCCCGATCCCTTGAAAATGATGCCCACCGGCTGGATCAGGCGATGCACATGGCCGCCACACTCTGGGCAGATTTTTACCGGTTCGTCGCTCATATGCTGCCGGCGCTCGAACCGTACACCACAAGACTCGCATTCATACTCATACAATGGCATATCTCTAACCTCCTTTGAAACCTTGCCAACAGGAGATTATATCGCGGGCAGGCAGTTTAGGCAAGCAAATAGTAGCGCGGGAAATC
>CAZANJ010000453.1:0-2980 GCA_964486415.1 uncultured Anaerolineales bacterium | reverse complement strand
GCGCTGAATGCTACCGCCGCCGAGATCGAGGCACGTACCGGCGGGCAAGTTTTGGCGCTCCAGGCCGATGTCACCGATCCCGCAGCCGCCGATATGCTGGTCGAAGAGAGTGTCTCTCGATTCGCTCAGCTCGATGTACTCGTCACCAACGCCGGCGGCCCTCCGCCTGGTCTCTTTCTCCAGTTCAAGCCCCAGGACTGGGAGGAGGCGGTCCAATTGACGCTGATGAGCGCGGTGCGGCTCTGTTACGCCGCCGTTCCGGTGATGAAGGAGCGCGGGCAAGGGGCTATTTTGGCCATGACATCGATCACGGTCAAGCAACCGCTGCCCAACCTGGTGCTCTCCAACAGCGTGCGCATGAGTCTGGTCGGGCTGATCAAGACGCTGGCCGATGAGCTGGGCCCCTTCGGCATCCGCGCCAACGCCATTTGCCCCGGCTGGACCCGCACCGGGCGGGTGGATCAGTTGCTGCAAGATCGGGCTGCACGGAACGATACGAGGCCGGATGAAGAAGCCGCTAAGATCGCGGCCGACATCCCCCTGGGCCGCATCGCCGAGCCGGAGGAATTCGCCACCACCGCTGCATTCCTCGTCTCGGAGGCCGCTTCTTATATCACCGGCGTCAGTCTGCTGGTGGACGGAGGAATGTATCGCGGGGTATCTTGAATCAGCGAGGCAGCGAGGCAGCGGTTTGGCGAGTCTGCTGCTCATCGGCGGCCTGATGCTCGGTGTCTTCGCGCTCAACGCCTATCATTTTACGCAGGGCCAGGGCGGCGTCCCCCTCGACGATTCCTGGATTCATTTCCAGTTTGCCCGCAACATCGCCCGCAGCGATGGCTTCGCCTTCAACCCTGGTCAGCCGACGGCCGGCTCCACCGCGCCGCTCTGGACGCTGCTTCTGGCCGGGGTCTATTTCGCAGGCGGAAGATTCCCCCTCGCCGGGCAGATATTGAGCGCCGCTTGCTTCTTGGGCCTGCTGGTCGCGGCTCACGCGCTGGCCCGGCGGTTGACGGGCAGACGTTGGGCCGCCTGGCTGGGCGGGGCGATCGTCGCGCTCAATGGGCGCATGGTCTGGGCGGGTCTCTCGGCGCTGGAGACTTGCCTGTTCGCCGCGCTGAGCCTTTTGGCGCTCAATGCCCACCTGACCGACCTGGCTGAGAATCGTTATCGGCTGCGCACGGCGACCCTTTTCGGCCTGGCCGCGCTGACGCGCCCCGAAGGATACTTGCTCTTCGCGCTGGCGATGGCCGATCTTACGCTTTACGTCATACGCAATAACAATAAGCGATTCGTATTGCGCAATCTGCTTCCATCGGTTCTGCTCTTCGCTGCAATAGTATCTCCTTATCTAATCTTTTCCTTGCGCACCAGCGGGCACTTGCTCCCCAATACCTTCCACGCCAAGGCGACCTTCAACTTCCTCCCCGGCCTTGATTTCCTGAGTCTGTGGGCTCGTTACTTGATTTTGGATAACCCACTTCTGTTACCCTTCTACATTCTAGGCGTGGGTGCGCTGTTCCGCCGTGCATCTCTCCTGAGTTTGTGGAGCGTGGGGTTGCCCCTGGTCTACTCCTTTATGCACGTGACGCTCTATCAGCATGGGCGCTACCTGATCCCGCTCATTCCCTGCAACGCCATCATCGGCGTCGTGGGGCTGCTGGAGGCGGGACAGTTGGCCCTCACCCCCGGCCCCTCTCCCCAAGGGAGAGGGGAGTGTGCGTTCCCTCTCCCCAAGGGGGAGAGGGATAGGGTGAGGGGGATACTCTTGCCCATCCTGCTCCTCATCGCGGGAACCGCCTGGCGGCTGCCGACGATGGCCCGCCTCTATGCCTGGAATGTGGATAATATCAATCAAATGCACGTCGCGATCGGTCACTGGGTGGAGGAAAATACGCCACCGGACGCAACACTGGCGCTGAACGACATCGGCGCCATCACCTACATCTCAGAACGGCCTATCATAGATCTGGCGGGGCTGGTCACGCCGGAGGTCATCCCGCTCCTGGAAGGTTCCGATCGGGCCGATAATTTAGCCGCACTGCTGGCCGAGCGTGGCGTGGAATACGTCATCATCTTCCCCAACTGGTTCCCTGACTTAGCCGCCCGCCGCGATCTACTGGAGCCGGTGCATCGCGTGGATCTGGAGCGTAACACCATCGCCGGCGGGGAAAGCATGGTGGTCTATCGCGCTCGCTGGTAAAGATAACTCACTGGCAGAATTGGCGCGTGTGGGGTAAAATAGAGTAAGGACGTAAAACGTGAAACGTAAGGCGTAAGACTTAATCTCGTAGCTTGTAGTTGTATATCCGTAATTTTACAACTGAGCTTCAGTATGAGGAGCAGGACAATGAATGTCCAGGAACTGATCACCAGTATTGCAACTTTGACCAGTGAATTGGCTAAATTCGAGCGGAAATATGGCATTGGGTCAGAAGCATTCTATGAACTGTATAGCCAGGGGAAGCTAGACGATGGCGGGAACGAGCAGATCGCGACTTTCTGTGAGTGGGCCGGGCTCTATCAACTTAAAACGAAACGCGAAAGGCAACTGCGCGAGGCCAGCCGTCACATCATCGACGACCTGAAATTAAATGATCGGGCAGAAGGCAAGAGTGTCATCTTAAGACCCACAACATCGCCTATCGGGGCCGCATGACTCTGGATTCAGTACAGGACTACAGCCGTTATGTCTACGGGCTTCAGGAAAAAATCCCCAGATACAACAATTGCGGCTATCCCTGTACACTACTGGCACAACCGACGGCATCCTGAAAGGTGAAATACGCTTTTCCAACAACATTGTTCTCCATGTGGTATAAATCGTCGATTTTGTCGCTGGAGTACTGGAAACGTACAGTTACACCATAAAGCGCGATCAAGATACATTGTACTGGTATGACCCTCAACCGCATCCTGAAAACCTTGCGCTGAAAGTATCTTTTCCAGTAACTGCTCAGACCCTGCTCAGAGGGGGTTTGCA
>CAZANJ010000452.1:0-2983 GCA_964486415.1 uncultured Anaerolineales bacterium | reverse complement strand
GACGCATGACGAATGACGCCTGACACAAAAGGAGCCCCAATGCACTACCGCGACCTGGTTCAATTCGACCCCATCGAGACGGTCATTCAGCTGCGCGACGCGGACCACGAGGATGCCGCCCGCGATCTGATCCGCACCTACGTCATCTCCGACCGCATGGCGGATCAGCTCGTCAACGTGGTCATCCCCCAGCTTCAGTTCCTCGCGCCGCGCGATAACAAGGGCGTGCTGATCGTCGGCAACTACGGCACCGGCAAGTCCCACCTGATGGCCGTCGTCTCCGCGATCGCGGAGCACGACGAGCTGGTGCCGGTGGTGGATCATCCCGACGTGCGGGAGGCCGCCGCGTCCATCGCCGGGCGCTTCAAGGTCGCCCGCACCGAGATCGGCGGGGTGACCGGCAGCCTGCGCGACATCCTGCTGCGCGAGCTGGAGATCGCGCTGGAGGGTTGGGGTACTCCGTACACCTTCCCGCCAGCCGACGAGATCACCAACAACAAGAACGCTATCATCGAGGCCATGGGCGCCTTCCAGGAGCGGTATCCGGACCACGGGCTGCTGTTGGTCGTGGACGAGTTGCTTGATTACCTGCGCACGCGCGAGGAGCGCCAGTTGATCCTCGACCTGGGCTTCCTGCGCGAGCTGGGCGAGGTGGCCGCGCTGACGCCCTTCCGCTTCCTGGCCGGGTTGCAGGAGACGCTCTTCGACAATCCGCGCTTTACCTTCGTCTCCCAGCAGTTGCGCCGGGTGCGCGACCGTTTCGAGCAAGTGCGCATCGTGCGCGAGGACATCGCCTACGTCGTCTCCCATCGGCTGCTCCAGAAGAACGACGAGCAACTGGCCCGCATCACTGAGCACTTGCGCCAGTTCACCCACCTTTACGAGCGCATGGCGGAGCGGCTGGATGAGTTCGCCCAGCTCTTCCCCATCCACCCGGCCTACCTGGAGACCTTCGAGCGCGTCTCGGTGGCCGAGAAGCGGGAGGTGCTCAAGACCTTCAGCCGGGCGATGCGCGACCTGCTCGATGAGGAGGTGCCGCCGGACCAACCCGGCCTGATCTCCTACGATCACTACTGGGACATTTTGCGCGGCAACCCCAGCATGCGCGGTCTGCCCGACGTGGCCGAGGTGATCGAGAAGAGCAACGTGCTGGAGGGGCGCATCAGCAACGCCTACACCCGGCCCGGCCTGCGGCCCATCGCGCTGCGCATCATCCACGCCCTGAGCGTCCACCGCCTGACCACCCACGACATCCGCACGCCGCTGGGGGTCACGCCGGAGGAGCTGCGCGATGATCTCTGTCTCTACCGCTCGATGCCAGAGCCCTCGGCCGACTTCCTGCTCAGCCAGGTGCAGGTGGCGCTGCGTGAGATCGTGCGCACCGTCACCGGTCAGTACATCTCCTACAACGAGGCCAATGGGCAGTATTATCTGGACGTGGAGAAGGACATCGACTTCGAGGCCAAGATCCGGGAGCGGGGCGAGTTTATGGAGCAAGGCGACCTCAACCGCTACTTCTTCGATGGGTTGCGCCGCGCCCTCAACCTCAGCGAGACCACTTACTCGACCGGCCACCGTATCTGGCTCTATGAGCTGGACTGGACCGAGCGGATGGTGACCCGCCCCGGCTATCTCTTCTTCGGCGCCCCCGACGAGCGGAGCACGGCCCAGCCGCCGCGCGATTTCTACGTCTACTTTCTGCCGCCTTTCCTCGGCCGCGAGTGGCACGACGAGCAGCGCGCGGATGAGGTCATCTTCCGGCTGACGGGGCTGGATCAGGCCTTCGAGGAGTTGGTGCGCCTTTACGCCGGTGCCCGTGCGATGGCGCAGGAGGCCGCTTCCCACCGCCAGGTCTACGCCGAGAAGGCGGACGAGTACCTGCGCAAGCTGCTGGGCTGGCTGCGCGATCATCTCACGAACCACCTGCAGGTCACCTATCAGGGCGTGACCGATCCCATTGAGGCGGTGCTGGCCCGCACCCAGAGCTCCGCCAGCCAGACGATGGCAGAGCTGCTCCGCCTGATCGCGGCCCACTTGCTGGCCCCGGAGTTCGAGGAGCGCTACCCCGATTACCCGGCCTTCGAGCACCTTTCCCGCCCGGTCACCGAGTCGGCCCGGTCGGCCGCCGCGATGGACGCGATTCGCTTCCTGGCCGGCCGCGGACGGACCAACCTGGCGATGGGCGTGCTGGACGGGCTGGAGCTGCTAGCTGAGGGGTCAGCCGACGGTGAGGGGCAACTGCGCCCCTATCAATCGCGCTACGCCCGCCGCTATCTGGAGCTGCTGCAGGAGAAGCCGGAGGGCCAGGTGGTCAATCGCGGCGAGCTGATCGAGCAGGTCGCCGGCGGCATTCAGCCCATCGAGAAGGACATCTTCTTCCAGATGGAGCCGGAATGGGCCGTGGTGGTGCTGTTGGCCCTGGTCTATCACGGCGACATCGTGCTTAACCTGGGCGGGCGCGAGGCGCTGGACGCCGGGTCCATTGAGCGGGCGGCCACGCGGGCCATGGCCGATCTGACCGATTTTCGCTTCTACAAGCAGCCGCGCACGCTGCCGCTCAACCTGTGGGTGATGATCTTCGAGGGGCTGGGACTGCCGCCGGGCCAGGTGCGCGACGAGAACACCCGCCGCAAGGCGGTGAGAAACCTCCAGAGCGTGGTCGGCGACGAACTGGAGCACACCGCCATGCTCCAGGGCCAGCTCCAGCAGGGGCTGCGGCTTTGGAACGAGACGATCTTCACCGACCGCTTCGATTACGAGGTCGAGAGCGGCGCGGTGGTAGGGGCCTCCCATCCCGCCGTCTCCCTCTCCCGCGCCGAATTGCTGCCCCACCTGCGCGGCTACAAGCAGTTCCTGGAGGCATTGAGCCGCTTCGACACGCTGGGCAAGTTGCGCAACTTGCGCATGACGGTGGCCCAGGTGCAGGAGGCGCTTGATCAGCAGGCCGTGGTCGAGCGCGTGGAGCAGTTGCTCGATCTGGTGA
>CAZANJ010000451.1:0-2989 GCA_964486415.1 uncultured Anaerolineales bacterium | reverse complement strand
CAGCCAGCCGACGCCGCCAGCGATCAGGGCCAGAGCGCCCACGATGACGGCCCACCCGTGGCTGCCGCGTGGCGCCGCGAATAACCAGCCCGGCAGGCGCATCACCAGCCAGAAGAGCCCTATGAGCAGGAGTCCCAGAGCCAGGAGCACGCCGAGAGCGCTCAGTGCTGCCATCACCTTCCTCATCGATTACCTCTTACGTGGGGCGGTCTGCTAGCCACCTGTCTCTTGGGACGTCCCTCACATGGGCTGGGGCAGGAGAGACCAATGGGATTGAGCTGGTGCGATAGCACAATCGGGCTCAACAAGCATCCTATCGTGTCTAGTCTCCCATGCAACCCGGTTACCCTCAGTTAGAGCAAGACAGCCGAATGCAGCGCTTCTCATCGCGCCATCCATTACACTATCAGAGCCCGAGTGGCTCTGTATCTGCCTAAGGTCATACTCCACGGTCGTCGCGGCCGCACGTATCCGTCGAGGGATTGTGCAGGGTGGGATCTGCTGTGAGCCCTAACCGGAGGTCGTCGCCAGCGTCGACGTGTCAGCCCGCTCCGTTGGTCGAGCCCTGCCGCCAGGCCCAGTCCTCGGGCTCTTCAGGTCGTGGCAATGTAGGTACTTCAATCGTTCGGGATCAGCGCCACACGTAGGCTAGATCTGGGCCTAGGAAGATCTTGGGGTGGATGATAGGGAAACCTGACGTACAGAACCTGCAGCTCGTGGATCTGGCCCGTAGTTGGCACAGCGACAGTGGTCGTGATAGCCTGCTGCTCGCGGGCCTTGATCTGACCATAGAACGCTGGCGTCTCCCCCTGACCCACCGGGATCTGCTGCCAATCTAGCCAGGCAACCAACGCGTACGGCTTGTCCTGATCGGACTCGTTACCCAGATGAATGCAGTATTCTAGAACCTCTCCAGGGCGTACCGTCTCCGTCACCCACGATTGTCGATAGACCTGGGGATCCCGGTTCAAGTTGACGCCGCTGATGTCATAGTCTGGATCATCTGGTCTCGCATAAGAGGCCTTCTGATAGGTAATCTCAGGAGGTACATCATCGCCCCCGATGATCACGTCCGAAATGTGAGTGGCGACGAGTCCCTGACCGAACCGGAAACGGTCGTCCAGTCGATGCGTGTCTACACCTTGGAATAGGACCACGCAGACCTGGTGTTTTCCTGGTCGATTTGGAACCGTGAAGCCGAAATCTATCTCAAGTGGATCACCTGGGTCCGCTCGAAAGACGTGTGTTTCGTGAGGGACATCGTCTATGATGATGGGGACTTGGGCATAGTCGACCAGAACCACTAGAGCAAAGGTTTCGGTTTGAGGAAAATCACTCCTCATTCTCCACGTAGCAGCCACTTCCTTCTGGGCTTGATCGTCTTCATACACCAGATACGTGGTCTGCCTCTCGCGCACATACTCCCCGGTATCCACTATCAGACCGATCGAAACGCCGCCAGATTGGCTCGAATTGAATCCCTGGCCGTCCTTCAGGTGCGAGAGGAACCAGGGCCTAAGTCTGAGAGACACATAGAGACGTTGCACGAGTCCCTTGCTTAGCGCCCCGGCCACCAGCAGGACGATCGCCAATACCGCTATCGCAGCCCATCCCTTCTTGCCCGAGAAACAACGCATACTCCCAACTCCTTGGTCCGATCTATTGCTGGATGCTGGTCTTCGTGACCCGTATCTGCGCCACGGGAAGGCCGGAAATCGAACAGAACGTCCATCGGCGTGGAGTTGATCTCCGACGCTCAGTGTCGGAGGACACGGAACTCAACATGGCTTCGAAACACGTTACCAGTGCTTGACGTTGAGGATCTCCACCGCCATGCCGTTCCTACACCCCGTCCCTCCGGCCGCGCTGTGGGAAAGGGTGTAGGAGGATGTTTGTCGCCAGTAGTCATGGAGTGCCTGCCGCTGGCTGGTGCAACTGCGTATCCGAAATGGGCTCCGATCTGCACTTGTTCCCGTGTGAATGGCCCGCCGAACGATCCTAGTCCTGCCATACCGTTCCTGCGCCCTTGCCTAGTACGTGCCCTCCGCTATCCCGACGTGGTAATCGTACCAGTTGGGCCCATACTTGTAGTAGACCTCTGAACGAGCTTCTCCTGACGAGGGAGCATCGTCCCGTTCACAGTAGACCTGGCTGGCGTTGTCGAATCCGAAGGTGACGTCGTACGCCGGCACTCCTGAGCTGTCCCAAGCCTGGGCTGTCATTTCGATCTCTGCGATCTCGATATCTTCGAGGGTAGCTGCGTTGAATGACCAACCCGTATGCTCATTGTTGCTCAGCATCCACCAATGTCGGGAGACGGTGGTGTATAGGTGATGGGGAGCAGCGACGGTATAGTCATCGCTGTCTATCAAGCCAGGATATCCTCTCAGTTTGCTGGCAGCCATTCGCTTCATTTCCGTAGAGCTCAGGTTGCCAGCAAGCATTCGCGTCACTAGATCGGCTTCCCTGGTCATCTCGTTCGCCTTGTAGAAACGGAGCATCATCCTGAGATGATCAACCTCCTCGTCAGTCAAGGGCTCTCCTGTCTGTAGAACGATGCCCTCGTTCTCATCCCACCCCGGCTGATCCGGTGGAGGCTCCTGTGCCATCACACCACCCGACATAGCGCTCAGTAGCAGCGCCAGCAGCGCGAACACCGAGAACAACTTGAGCTTTTTCATCATGCATCTTTCGACTAAAGCCATTGGCCAATCCGATGACGCTATCACCTTATCACATCGGAGGAAGGCTTGTCAATAGGGACTTTTCCCTATTCCGACATAGGGAAGGCTCCCTATGCCTCATCTTGTTCTTCAATGAATCCTTCCCGTACCGCCCACACCGCCGCCTCGGTGCGGGAGCCGACCTCCAGCTTTTCCAAAACACTGCTGACGTGATGGCCTGCTGTCTTCTCGCTGATCCCCAGGGCCTGTGTGATCTCCCGGTTCGTCTCGCCTTCCACCACCAGCCGCAGCACCTCCCGCTCGCG
>CAZANJ010000450.1:0-2992 GCA_964486415.1 uncultured Anaerolineales bacterium | reverse complement strand
CCCGCTCTCTGGGTATCCTGGGTGTTTTGTGTTATACTCATAGGACACCGTAAAAATTCCATGACCTTTCTCCGAGGTCCAGATAGCCCGTTCTGCTCGCGCCGGATAGTCATATCCGGCGGTTAAGACGGGATCTGGCGATCCCTTGAGAGCAATAACACCCGAGGGGAAAACCACCCGATAACCCAAGGAGGCAAATATGATCGCCGAAGTCGCCGCGCGTGTGCGCGAGAATGTCCAACAGGTCATCGTCGGCAAGAGCGAAGTGATCGACCTGGCGCTGGTCGCCGTCCTCTGCGAGGGGCATATTCTCATAGAGGACGTGCCCGGCATCGGGAAGACGACCTTGGCCCGCGCCCTGGCCGCCAGCCTGGGTTGCACTTTCCGCCGCATCCAATTCACCCCTGACCTGCTGCCCTCCGATGTGACCGGTATTAACTACTTCAATCAGAAGAGGCAGGAGTTTGAATTCCGCCCCGGGCCGGTGATGTCACACGTTGTGCTGGCCGACGAGATCAATCGGGCCACGCCGCGCACGCAGTCATCGCTGCTGGAGGCGATGCAGGAGCGGCAGGTCACCGTGGATGGTGAGACCTATCCCTTGCCGCGTCCGTTTCTAGTGCTGGCTACCCAGAACCCCATCGAGCTGGAGGGCACTTTCCCCTTACCGGAGGCTCAGGTTGACCGTTTCCTGATCAGGCTCGCGCTTGGCTATCCGACGGAAGAGGAGGAGCACGCTATGCTGCTTCGCTTCGAGCGCCGAGACCCGCTGGAGGAACTCGAACCGGTCACCACCCCCGAGGAGTTGAGGGCGATACAAGGGCGCGTGCGGGAGGTGCGCGTCGAGGAATCTGTGCGTGGTTACATCGTGGACATCGTCCGCGCCACGCGGGATCATGGCGACATCCAATTGGGCGTCAGTCCACGGGGCACGCTGGCGCTGTATAAATGCGCCCAGGCGCTGGCCGCCGTTCGAGGGCGCGAATATGTCCTGCCCGACGATGTCAAGCTGCTGGCGCCATACGTGCTCACCCACCGCATTATGATCAACCCCACCACCCGCCTTCGCGGTCGCACGCTCTCCGATGTGCTCCTGGATGTGGTGGCGACCGCGCCGGCGCCGGTGGACACCATATAGCGCTCAGGCGTTGTCCAGCCGGAAGCCATATCCGCGCACGGTGATGATGTAATCGTGATCGGGGTCCACTGCGGAGATGCGGTCGCGCAGGCGATAGACCAGCGCGTCGATGGCCTGTTCGGAGACGCCCAGCGCGGCCTCTTCGGCCCAGACCGCGTTCACGATTTCATCCCGCGAGACCACTTCCCCGGCGTGATCAAGGAGCAACTTGAGCAACCGATATTGGGCCTGGGAGAGTGGGGGGGACAGCTCATAACCGGCGATAAAGACCTGTCGGCTGGCCGGGTCGATGTGCAGCCCGCGTTGTGCGCCGTTCAACTCCAGCGGCAGGGTGGCGTCGGCGCCGATGAAGCCCATTTTGATGCACAGGGCGATCTGTATCTCATCCCCATCCTTCAGAGGCTGAGGCTTATCATGCACCCCCTGTCCATTGATGTAAGTGCCATTCTTGCTTCCCAGATCGTGTAACACGTAGCCCCTGTTTTCACTATTTTCAAACTCGATCCGTTCAATCTGTGCGTGATAACGCGAGACCTGCCGCTTCGGCAACATAATGTCACAGTCCGAAGCGCGGCCAATCGTCGAGCGCTCCTGATCCAGGATCCAGCGCTGACCTTCCAGGTCTCCTTCGTAGGCGATTAGCATGGGCAAGTCCTGTTGTGTCATCATCAATCTCCTTGACAGAATGATGGTTCTCACCTATTATGCAATGCAACCAAAAGGGGAGTTTTGTTTGAGAACCGGTAAGCGGATGGTGCGTTTACCGGATAGAGAGAAGAGAAACCGTGGCTCGTTTGCACCAACCTGGAACCGTCCTGCGTAGGCGGTATCGAATTGTGGCTGTCGTAGGCCAGGGGGGCATGGGCGCCGTCTACCGCGCCGATGACCTGCGCCTGGAGGGCCGTATCTGCGCCATCAAAGAGGTCTATCCGGACCCCGACGCCACGCCGGAAGCTCTGGCGCAATCCCGAGAGCAATTTCACCGCGAAGCCTCCACGCTGGCCCGCCTCGATCACCCCAACCTGCCCAAGGTCTCCGACACCTTTACGGAAGAGCGACGCGAGTATCTGGTGATGGATTTTGTCGAGGGACAGGATCTGCGCCAGGTGATAGAGGAGAAAAGGAGCAAACACCGGGGAGATAACTCTTCTAAGGAGCAGGATGAATTTCTGGAAGAGAGAAAGGTGCTTCGCTGGGCCGATCAGTTGTGCAGCGCGTTGGAGTACCTTCACAGCCGCAACCCTCCTGTGCTCCATCGTGACATTAAACCGGCCAACATCAAGCTGACACCGGGCGGGCTGATCAAGCTGGTGGATTTCGGGTTGGTCAAGTTGCTGGCCACGGACGATGCGCGTACCGTCACCGTGTTGCAAGGTCGGGGCACTGTAGCCTACACACCGTTGGAGCAATATGGTGGGGATACCGGACACACCGATGTGCGCTCCGACATCTACTCGTTGGGCGCGACACTTTATCATCTCCTGACCAACCAGCCCCCTGCAGATGCCAAGCGGCGCTTCCTCAAGCCCGATTCGTTGATCCCTCCGAGCAAGATCAATCCCCGAATTTCTCCCTCTACAGAGCGTGTCATCTTGGCCGCTATCGCCATGCACCCTGATCATCGCCCACCGAGCGTGACAATGCTGCGCGAGATGCTTCCTACCGGGTCGCTATCGCGGCCTTGGCCCGCTGGACACTTGCCGGCTTCTCTCTGGACAACGCAGCCATCCTCTCTCGTCCCGGAGCGTGGGGAATGGCGACAAGCGGTAGAAGAAAATCGCCCCCTGTTGATCTTCACCGCCGGGCTGCTAATTCTAACAGTTCTGGCGACTCTCTTTTAAGCTCCTCGTCGCG
>CAZANJ010000449.1:0-2994 GCA_964486415.1 uncultured Anaerolineales bacterium | reverse complement strand
GGTGAGGGTGACAAGCACGAATCACCCCAAAAACTTTTGGAACGTACCACTAGAGCAATTATTTAAGACTCTCTGAAGGGCGGATTTTCGGGCGGGCATTATTAGAGGCACATCTTCGAGCAACGCGGTGTAGACCCTTGCCAATCTTGACTTAAGAGGAAAATGAGGGCATAATAATGAACAATCAGGTGCAAGGTACTTCACTGTTGCACTTGGGATTTGTAATCATCGGCGAAGGAAGACAACGGGGCGGGAAAGTGGCTTCTGGAGCAGAACACACACGCGCATCTGTCGTAGTGTCAATACCAATCGGTCTGGGCTTGGGCATGGTGACCTACGGCATGGGGGCCAAAGCCGAAGTCGCCTTGATCGCTGGGTTCGGCGCGTCGGCAGGCTGTCTGGCTGGTATACTGCTCACACCAGACCTGGATCAAATCACCGTCACCAAGGGCGAGTGGGTGGTCGTAAAATGGCTCCCGGTTTTCGGATGGCTCTGGCTGGCAATCTGGGATCTCTACGCGCGGTGCATTCCACACCGAAACGCCCTCAGTCACCTCCCCGGCCTGGGGACACTGGGGCGCATGTTTTATCTGATCGGCGTCCTCTACCCGCTCTGGTTGCTCAGCGGGCGATCTCAACTCCCTCAACTCTCCCCGGCGTGGCGACCGGTCATACTCAGCCTGCTATTCGGCATTTTCATATCGGATAGCCTCCATTGGGCCATGGATGGATTTCCACTCCAATGGGGCGGCGAGGATAGTTGATCAGTGATTCACATTCCAAGATCGGCAGCGCCGAAACTATCGGGCAACAATGCCTCGATCGTCGTCTCACGAAAAGCCCCGGCAGTATCCGCGATCAGGACGACGATGTCCACGCCGAACTCCCGCAGGACCTGGCGACATGAGCCGCAGGGCGAACCTCCATTATCGGTCGCCACCGCGATGGCGACGAATTCCAGCTCCCCCTCCGAGACCGCCTTGAAGACGGCGACACGCTCCGCGCATATGCCCAGCGGATAGACCGCGTTCTCCACGTTGCAGCCGGTGTAGACCCGACCCGACTTCCCCAGCAGCGCTGCGCCGACGGCATATCCGGAGTAGGGAGCATAGGCCCGCTCCCGTGCCTCAATCGCCCGCCGGATCAACGCCCGATGGTCGAATTCACCCCACATCATTCCTCTCACTTTTTTCACGCACCCGCGCCGGGACGCCATATGCCAGTGCTCCATCGGGCACATCGCGCGTCACCACCGCCCCCGCGCCGGTCTTGGCTCCCGTGCCCACTCGCACCGGCGCCACCAGCATGGTATCGGACCCGATGAAGGCGCCCGCTCCTACCACAGTCTTGTGCTTACGCACGCCATCGTAGTTACACGTGATGGTACCGGCGCCGATGTTGGCTTCTTCCTCTATCTCCGCGTCGCCCAGGTAGCTGAAATGGCCCATCTTCGCCCCTGGCCCCAGCGTCGCGTTCTTCAGCTCGCCGAAGTTCCCCATATGCGCCCCTTCACAAAGCCGCGCGCCTTTTCGCAAATGTCCGAAGGGGCCGATGTCGGAATGATCCTCCATCACGGCTCGCTCCAACACCGAGGCCAGCACCCGGCAACCGTCGCCGATCTGGCAATCCTCAACGATAGTGTTGGGGCCGATGTCACAGCTCGCGCCGATGGTCGTCTCGCCGCGCAAATGCGTGTTGGGCCGAATGACCGTGTCCGCTCCGATGATCACACTCTGGTCGATGTAAGTCGTGGCCGGATCTATGAGCGTCACACCGGCCATCATCCAGCGCTCGTTAATGCGCTGGCGCAGCATACGCTCCGCCTCGGCCAGATGGACGCGAGTGTTGATGCCCATCGCCTCTGTAGCGTCTTCGGTGAAGACCGCCTCGACCCGAGCGCCACCCTCCACCGCCATCCCGATCAGGTCGGTGAGATAATACTCCCGCTTGGGAAGGCTGAGAGGGATATGATCGACGTGGCTCCAAAGCCAGTCAGCGTCGAAGCAATAGACTCCGGCGTTCAACTCCCGGATGTTCAACTGCTCCGGCGTCGCCACGGCCTCCTCGACGATCTCGATTACGGCGCCCTCCTCATCGCGCACCACGCGCCCGAATCCACGCGGGTCATCTCTGGTCAGCGCCAGCATGGTGATAGGCCCCGGATTTTCCCGCTGACGCTCCACCAGTGTCCGCAAAGTCTCCAGCGTCAAGAGCGGCATGTCGGCATAGGTGACCAGAACCAGATCGGTTTCGCCCTGCAACGCCTCGCGTGCCTGAAGCACGGCGTGGCCGGTGCCCAGTTGCTCGGCCTGCTCGACAAAGACGGCACGGTCCCCGACGGTTTCCTTCACCGCATCGGCGCCATGCCCCACGATCAGCACCGGCGGGGTTTCAGTCAGCGCTTGCGCCGCCTCCAGCGCATGAGCGACCAGTGAGCGTCCGGCCAAAGGGTGCAACACCTTGGGTAACTTGGACCTCATGCGGGTTCCCTCACCCGCCGCCAGAATCACGACTGCCAGATTCACGTTTGCCTCCTCCCAGGGTCGAAAAAAGCCGTGGTGCAAGAAACACCACGGCTCCATCCAGGCCGACCTTCGAGCGGTCGTTTCACATTAGACAAAATAAGATGGGGCGGTAGGATTCGAACCTACGATACCGGGATTCAAAGTCCCGTGCCTTACCACTTGGCCACGCCCCAACGTCGATGGGCCCACTTGGATTTGAACCAAGGACCAACCGGTTATGAGCCGGTCGCTCTGTCCACTGAGCTATGGGCCCTACAGAGCGGGCGGTGGGAATCGAACCCACAACAGCAGCTTGGAAGGCTGCGGCAATACCATTTTGCAACGCCCGCAAGTCGGGGCGGCCGGACTTGAACCGGCGACCTCTGCGTCCCAAACGCAGCGCGCTAGCCGTCTGCGCCACGCCCCGCAACGCATTAAGTATACCGCCTTTTGGTATTCTCGTCAAGCTAACGTTTCACCCTTCGCTGCC
>CAZANJ010000448.1:0-2998 GCA_964486415.1 uncultured Anaerolineales bacterium | reverse complement strand
AGGCCAACTCCATCTTGCGGGTCTGGGTCAGGTTCAAGGTCGCCGATACCGGCAGCGCCGGATCATCCAGCCTTTCCCACACGGCCAGCGCGTCGCCATCCGCCAGCCAGACCACCTGGGGGCTGGCGTCGGGGTAGGTGTCGCTGATCACGAGAGTGGGCGCGTTCCAGGCCGCGCCGTTCCAGCGGCTGTACTGCAGGTCGTAACCCTGGCCCAGCGGCCGATCCGCGTCGTCGTAGTTCCAGAGCAGCAGCGCCTCGTCATCCTCGCGCACAGCCAGGCTCGGTTCGGTGTAAGGGAAGACGTTCGAGACCAACAGATCGCTGGTCGTTCCCTGCGCTTTCACTCCGGCCGCCACGGCGAACGGTTGCCGGCGCACCCCCGCCGTACGGAAGGTCGAGTAGGACGGAGTAGCGTAATCGCGGGGGATCAAGGTCCACGCCACGTCAGCGCTGTCCAGGGCTTCCAGAACCTGCGCCATCTGGACTTGCCCGCGTTCGTAGGCCACCCACTCAATTTTTTCTTCGTGGGAAACCTTGAACCAACCGGACTTCAGTTCGTAGCCAGCCATACCGTAGAACACCCATTTTTCGACGCCGGGATCAGGCACAAACATAAAGTCCAATTTGCTGCCGCCGCCGAGGTAGACCTTGCCTTCGGCGACGTACACGTCGATCTTGATACCGCCTTCCAGTTCTATCTGGGCATACAGATTGGCCGATACCGGTTCCAGGTCTTGGTCAGACCAGTTCAAGGTCAGATCTCCCCCCAATTCCGGTGTCAGTTCGATGTAGAATTTTGCCCGGTCTTTAGCCCAGTTGTAGACGGGCGGGACCGCTTTTAGTCCATTGACGATAACCGGGCCTACCGGTTGGATCGGATAAATGACTACCACGACACTTTCAGACTGCTCTAACGTGACTTTGCCGCTAGCAGAGAACTCGATAAGGTCCGGGCGGCCCAGGTATGGAGCTGTGCTATGCAGATTGCCCTGCACCTCGCCCATAAAGTTCGTTTCCAGGTCGTTTTTGCCCAGCAAAGAGAACGCGTTGCGGCCGTACCAGGGTTTGCGACCGGGCGTGGATTTATCGCGCGCAAAGCGCGCCCCTATGCCCAACTCGTAACTCCCCCCACGCAGTGGAACGGACAGCTTGCCCACCGCCTGCGGCCCTAACTTGGTCGGCTTGCCCGGCAGCCACACGTCCACGCCAAGCATCTCGATAGGGTCTCCGGGTATGTGAACGGTGAATGAGATTTTGTCCGGCCCGACGTAGGGCAGGCTGGCTAAAATCTGCTCCAGCCAGCCCAATTCGGCCGACCAACCGGTCAGTTGATAGGTTCTGGGTTCCGACGTAGTCCCGTCGGCCGCGACGGCGGTGATCGCCAGTGTGTTTGCTCCTTCGCGCAGCACTTGATCGAGCTCAAACGTGTGGCTGGAACTGTTACCGGTGGTGGTGTCATCGACTTGCGCGCCGCCGCTGAACTGGTAGCGCACGTAGTCAGGCGTCCGCCCGCCCCAATCCACAGTGACCTCGATCTCGTTCTCGACGGTACCCAACCCCACCGGGTAGAACCCCGCCAGGTCGTGATCGGCCGAGACGTTCAAGATCAGCACCTCGCCGGACGTGGACCCGGGGTAAGCCGAGATAGTCACACCGGAGACCGGGTTGCCGTCGCTATCAGTCACCCGGCCAGAGATGGTGTGTGAACCGGCACTTTCCTGTGCCCTGCTCGGCATACTTTCGTCACTCGGCCGGGTCTCCGTCGATGCTGCTACAGACAAATTTGAGGGATCCTGTTGCGCCGATAGAGACGGCGATGGCGACAGCGGTAATAACAGCGCTAACAGCGTCAATGCGGTCAACATACGATAGAACAGGGTGTGCTTCTTCATTTTGGCCTCCTATGTGTATACGATTGTACGATTGTATCTGAGAGTCATTTCAGAGCCCTCAGCGCATTCAGCGATTCAAACCTAAGCCGGAAACAACACCGTCACCGTCAAGAGATCGAAGCTCCCTCGCGCCAGATCGGCGATACCTTTCCAGCCACTTGCTCGGTTGGGACGAAGATCTGTCAGGTCTCTCAGTTGTCAGTTCTTGCTGCCGCGCCTCAACCGCGCCTTCCAACAATACTTCCGGCCCCTCGATGGCCTTGATGGCGTTGACCTCGTAGGCCGTGGGCGGCACGATCACCTTGTCCTGGTCGTGCCTGCCTGCATTGCCCACAGCCCCGAACTACGGCTGGACACTAGGGTGGCCCTGTTTTCGGTAAACAAATGGCCCTATTTTCGATTGACAAAAACACTCGACGACGGATTCGGCGGATGGGGCGCAGATGTAGATGTCCACGCGCCGCTGATCCCAGGCTTCCTCTGGGATCAGCCGCTTGGCCCGGCGGTGTACTTGCGCGACGACCGAGGCGGCGCAGGATTTCAGATAGGCCAGAACGCTGCCCAGGCCGTCGGCGTGGGCCAGCTTTTCGGCGGTGTAGAAACGCCAGAAGTTGGTGAAGGCCTCCTGGGTCAGGTCGTCGATGGTGTCGTCGTCGCCCGAGGTGCGGCAGGAGACCCAGTAGCGCACGAGGGTGTAGTATTGGTTGTGGAGATAGTGCCAGCAGAGGGAGCAGTTTTCGAGGATGGCGCGGCGGAAGAGCTCAAAGCAGAAGGGTTCGTGGGAAGCGTCGGGTTGGTCGTTTTGACAGCGGGCGGCGAGGCGCGGCGGGGGCAGGTCACGTATGGCGGTCTTGTCGGGTCGGGTGGGGAGCATTTGATCTCGCATGTCCGGCGATTGTTGGTATTTGGCTACAGGGCATATTATACCAATTTTCGCGGGGCTTGTCTGTAGTGTAATCTAGACAAACTGTGTGGCGAATTCTTGACTCTTCCTGTGGCGATTTCGCCACAAATAGGGGTATCGGGAGCGACGGAAGCTGTTGTGTCTCGAAAGCCTGCTTTGGCAACATAAATATCTGGGGCGTTCACACTTAACTACTCGAC
>CAZANJ010000447.1:0-3001 GCA_964486415.1 uncultured Anaerolineales bacterium | reverse complement strand
GATCTGGCGATCCAGAGCGAGCAGAGTGGGTAAATTATTTCTTTCTGAATCCCCACTCCCCAGTTTTTGATGCCCAGAAGGGGAGCTTTCAATCCCTGATCGGGGCCGGCCGATTGGGTTTTGCCAGATTCTAATGTCATACTAATGTAATTCTTATCTTATTCTGATGTGGATGGTGTATACTTACCATCGAAGCACTGAAATAGGTAAGTTCCCCTTCAAACACAGGGAATGTATAGCACTAAAATTTAACAAATAGGAGGAATTCAGATGAGCAAGATTATAGGCATCGACTTAGGTACGACTAACTCGGCGGTCGCCGTCCTGGAAGGCGGCGAGCCGACTGTTATCCCGACCGCTGAGGGCGGTCGACTCTGCCCCTCCGTAGTCGCGTTCACCAAGGAAGGTGAGCGACGAGTGGGCCAGGTCGCCAAGCGCCAGGCTATCGTCAACTCGGATAACACTGTCTTTTCCATCAAGCGGCTGATGGGACGGCGCTATGACGAACCCGAGGTAGAGAAAGCACGCGATGTATTGCCCTACCAAATCGTGCGCGGGCCATCGGACGACGCGCGGGTTCAAATTCCGGCCAAGAACAAGGATTACACACCGCAGGAAATCTCGGCCATGGTGCTGCGCAAGCTGAAGAAGGACGCCGAGTCCTACCTGGGAGAGGAGGTCAAGCAGGCGGTCATCACCGTGCCAGCCTACTTCAACGACAGCCAGCGCCAGGCGACGAAGGACGCCGGACAGATCGCCGGTCTGGAAGTGCTGCGCATCATCAACGAGCCCACCGCGGCCAGCTTGGCCTACGGGTTGGATAAGGAGGATGATGAAACCATCCTGGTCTTCGACCTGGGCGGTGGTACTTTTGATGTATCCATCCTGGACGTGGGCGAGGGCGTGGTCGAGGTGCGCTCCACCAGCGGCGATACCTTCCTGGGCGGTGACGACTGGGATCAGCGCATCACGGACTACATCGCCAGCGAATTCAAGAAGGAGCAAGGCATCGATTTGCGCCAGGATAAGCAGGCCTTGCAGCGGCTGAAGGAGGCGGCCGAGAAGGCCAAGATCGAGCTTTCCACCGTGCTGGAGACAGAGATCAACCTGCCCTTCGTCACCGCCGACGCTTCCGGCCCCAAGCACTTGCAGATGAAGTTGACGCGGGCCAAGTTGGAACAACTGACCGATGATCTGGTCGAGCGTTGCCGGGGGCCTTTCGAGCGGGCGCTGGACGACGCCAACTTGAGCGCCGGTGATCTGGACGAGGTGGTATTGGTCGGCGGCGCGACGCGCATGCCGATGATCCAGGAACTGGTGCGCAATTTGACCGGCGGCAAGGAGCCACACAAGGGCGTCAACCCGGACGAGGTTGTAGCCATAGGCGCGGCCATCCAGGCCGGTGTGTTGGGCGGCGAGGTAAAGGACGTGCTGTTGCTCGACGTGACGCCGCTGACTTTGGGCGTGGAGACGCTGGGCAATGTGATGACACCCCTCATCGAGCGCAACACCACCATCCCGGTGCGCAAGAGCGAGACCTTCTCCACCGCCGAGGACGGCCAGACCGCAGTGACGATCCACGTGTTGCAGGGTGAGCGACCGATGGCGGCCGATAACATGAGCCTGGGGCAGTTCAACCTGGAGGGTATCCCCCCGGCGCCGCGCGGCATCCCCCAGATCGAGGTCACTTTCGACATCGACGCCAACGGCATCCTGAACGTCTCGGCCGAGGATAAGGCCACGGGCAAGGAGCAGCAGATCACCATCACCGCCTCCACAAACCTGAGCGAGGATGATGTGGATCAGATGGTGCGCGACGCGAAGCGCCACGAGGCCGAGGATCGTAAGCGCAAGGAGCTGATTGAGGCCCGTAACCAGGCCGATCAGATGATTTACCAGTTGGAGAAAACATTGCGCGAGTTGGGCGACAAGGTGTCCGCATCCGACCGAGGACGGGTCGAGGACATCATCGAAGATCTGAAGCAAGCCAAGGAAGGCGACGACGCCAGCCGCATCCGCAGCCTGATCGAGCAATTGCAACAGGCCAGCCAGGCCATCGGGCAGCAGATGTACGCCCAGCAGCAAGCGGCCGGCGGCGCACAGGCCGGACCCGCTGGAGCCGCTGGACCCACGCCAGGAGGTCAGCAGCCTCATGGCGGAGATGGAGATGAAGACGTCGTCGAAGGCGAGTTTCACGAAGTATAGGGAATAGATTGCGGATTGCAGATTGGTTCAATCTTTGAGATTGAACCAATCTAGCGATAAGCGACTTGAGAACGATATGGATAGAGTAAAAATACCGATCAGGACTAACCAGTCGGAAAGACCAGGGCAAGCGGTGGCCGAGGAGAAACCGGCGGTCGCTGAAGCGCCCCCTCCAGTGGTCGAGAAAGAACCGATTGCGCCGGAGGAACCACTGGAGAGGCCCAGGCCCAAGAAGCCAATGCCCTCGCGCCCGGTGGAGAAGCCGAGGGGGAAAGAAGAGGATCCGGAGGTGTGGCGCGATCGCGCGATGCGCCTCCAGGCCGAGATGGAGAACTTCCGCAAGAGGCAGCGACGGCTGGCCGATGAGCGCATCGAATCGGACCGTGGGCGGCTGTTGCGTAATTTCCTGGCGGTGACGGACGATATGGAACGGGCCTTGAACACCGACGGGACCAGTGATGGAAGTCTACGAGAGGGGGTCGAGATGACCCATCGCTCGATGATGAAGCTTTTAGAACGGGAGGGGGTCGAGCAAATCGAGGCCAAGGGGCAATCATTCGATCCCAAGTGGCACGAAGCGGTGAGCGCTGTGCCACACAAGGCCGTCGGCGTCGAACCGGACACCGTGGTAGAAGTGACCCAACCCGGATACCGCATCGGGGAGCGGCTACTGCGACCGGCCCGCGTCGTCGTCGCCACGTAGGATGGGCAATTACCTATCGCTCGTCAGGGATCGCCAGAGGGATTCAGAAAGAAATAATTTACCACTCTGCTCGCTGGATTTGGCAATCCAGCG
>CAZANJ010000446.1:0-3012 GCA_964486415.1 uncultured Anaerolineales bacterium | reverse complement strand
TTTTTTTGGAATGGCTCTGGGCGCGCGAGCGCAGCGAGCGCGCCCTTGTATGATAGTTGCGGCTATAAGGAGGTTGACGATGCGAAATGGCAGCAGAGATGCAGCAACACAGCCCCCCAATATCGAGGGGATTCAGGCAGTGCTAGAGCGGGACCTTCCCGATGGACGGTGGCTGGCGACTCTGAGGGTGCTAAGACCCACCGGTGTTGCCGACCTTGGTCAGATAATGAACGCCACCGATTTATCACGGGGCAAACTCGCTACATTCCTGGGGCACGCCCACGAGCTGGCCGAGGATGGGATACTATCAGAGGTGCCCTTCGCCGTCACGCGCCCTGGACGGCGCGGTCGACCATCGACCGTTTACCGATTAGGCGACGTCGGCGCGGCACTGCTGCGGGCCAACGGCCACGACGACGCTCACGCCTGCGGCCTGACCACCGAGACCCAGATCGCTCACGCCCGCGGTGTGCTGGACGTGCGACTGGCAGCGCAGGCCGAAGGTTTGACGGTGGCGACCGAGCGCGAGCTCGGCTACAGCGATGACGGCGAACAGCGCGTGCTGCGACCCGACAATCTGATCACCCTGCCCGACGGCACCCAGGCCCTGTTCGAGGTGGAACAGAAGGCTGACTTGACCCTGCTGCGGCGCGTGCGCGAGAGCGTGCGGCATAAATGCAGTTTCTTCACCTCGCCCCAGGCCGACGACGTCTCACGTCACGTGCGGGTGCTGATCGACTTGCCCCACGGCAAACCCTGGGATCAAACGATGCGCACCTGGGAGCGAGCCACGGCCATCGCGGCCGAGGACTACGGCGGCCATCTGCCGTTTCACATCGCCGCCATTCCGATGCTCGATTTCCTGGAGGACCCCGATTGGGCCGAGCCGCCCGACGGACGCCGTTGGGAATCGTTGTTCGACCCGGCGCAGACCTCCGCCTTCGAGCCAACGTCCGACAACGAGACGGCCCTGGTCGAATCGAAGCGGAAGCCCCGCTCGGCCAACATCCCTACCGCGCTCAAACGCCGCAGCGCCCGCGACGACTATCTGATTATGGAGGCCTTCTGGTTTCATCTCTGTCAGGAGGGCCGCGATCTGATGTACACCGACCAGCGCCCTTCAGCCCACCCGGCCTTCTTCAGCACGATGGGCGTGATCTACGCCGCTTCTCACCCGCCCGACGCCACGCCCTGGGAGCGGGCGTTGCATCCCCACGCCTCGCTCTACCTGCTGCAGCAATACTTACGGATGCACCCGCGACTGCGCCAGGCGCTCTCGAAGGGGATCACGCGTGGCCAACATTCGATCAAATGGTCCACGCCCGCCATCACACACCGGATGCAGATCGTGATCGACGACTTCCTGCGCTATCACGGCCTGCGCAGCGGCGGGGCGATTCGGGTACACGTCCTCGGCCCCTGGGAGCGCGACGATGGACGCGGCAACTTCGGCGTGCGTGTCCGCATCGAGCCGGAGGTGCTGATGGGCACGGATGACGGCGTGGTGCCGACCCGCGAGGAGGCCCAGTTCGCTGGCGATTCGTTGGCCTGGGTGCTGAACGCCCTGTTTGCCTACGCCAGTGACATCGGCATCAAACGCGCCCGGTTCTGGTGAGAGAGGAGTTAGCTCAATGACTACCTTCAATCTGGAGGAGCAATCCTACCTCGCGCTCATCCGACCCGAGGATGTCCCATCTCCGGAGGGGCCTCTGATCCGAGCCGCTATTTACGCGCCGGGGTTGGCCTGCGCCGATCGCAACAACCATCGCGACGGCGCGGCCCTGCTCCATTATGCTTATCTGATTCCCTGGCAAGGTGCTTGGGTGTTGCTGGGCGGCACCTGTGTGAAGCACCATTATTACTATATCTATCATCAGAGCCGGGACGGGCTTCCTCCGCGACCTCATCTATGGCGAACCAAGCTCGACAATCGTCACCCGCTGGCTGGAATGGGAGTGCCCCACAATTGGCGGGGCCGAACGAAAAGGAATTATTGGCGGCTCGTGCCTCTGATGGGATTGATCATCCAGGTTGAACCACGCGACAGAACACAAGGGATGTTGCATAGCTATCTGCACCGCGTCACGAGGGGCAACGAACTCTCCCACAAGCAAAAAGTGACCCTGCTCGAGATCCTGCGCGAGCGCGGCGCTGACCAGATGGACGATTGGTCAAAGGAGCTCAAGGCTCATTACAAGGAACTCAAGCGGCGCCGCGACCTGGCCTTTCGCCTGGCCCGGTTGGCCGATCTCGACCTGGCAGCGGAGGATGCAGCGGCTGTCAGTGATCTGCGCGAAGATAACATAGCCTGGTCCAAGGGCAAGATGCAACGGTTATCGAAGAATCAGAAGAGACTGATACGAGCGCTGGAGGCCCAGTATCTGAAGCAGCGCGTGGAGGCGATGGAGGCGCTGGCTTGGCGGCTGGCGACGAGGCTGGGGGAAAACGAAACTTTAGACCAAAGGAGAACAACCAATGGCAAGACTTAAACGAGCCGTTATCAAGGAAGAACTGGTCGCACTGACCGGCGACGCACTGTCGGCCTTGATCCTGAACCAGCTCCTATACTGGAGCGAGCGCGTGCGCGACTTCGACGCCTTCATCGAGGAGGAGAAGCGCCGCGGCGGGGACCCCAACATCGAACTCACCAATGGATGGATCTACAAATCGGCGTCGGAGCTGGGCGAGGAGCTTATGATGGGTGTCTCCGATGCCACCATCCGGCGGCGGCTCGACGATCTGGTCGCGGCTGGATACCTCGACAAGCGCGAGAGCCCCCACAAGTGGGATCGAACCTCCCAATATCGGCCCAACATCTACAACATCCAGCGCGACCTGGCCGACCAGGGATATGTGCTGGACGGTTACCCGCTTCAGTTTCGATTTGATGATGCTGAGGCCGCGGCGAGTGAATCACCGCCACAAACGCCCATTGATGACAAATCCAAGCCCGGCGAAGCGACCACCCCGGCGTCACACACCGACGAGGACCGTGACGCTTCGAACCTACAC
>CAZANJ010000445.1:0-3022 GCA_964486415.1 uncultured Anaerolineales bacterium | reverse complement strand
GCCGACCATCCAGAAGCCCATCCCGCGCCCTAGATGTGGCCCCGAAAGGCGCCCGATCATCACTGGCCCCACTGCGTGCAGCCCGGCGGAGCTGAGACCCGCTACTATCAAGAAGAGGGCCATTATTGCATATCCAGGCGATACACCCAACAGGCTCATCATGGTGGCGGTGACCGCCGGGGTCATGATGACCAGATAGCGCAGGCTGACACGGTCGGCCAGGTAGCCGATGAATGGCTGGAACAGGGATGGCGCTTGGAGGAAAACGGTCAGCAGGCCGGCCTTTGTCTTGGAGAGGGCGAAGTTGGTGATGAAAACCGGCAGCAGCGAGGGGAGGAAAGCGGTATAGGTGTCGTGAACTCCGTGCGCAGCGCTGATGGTGAGCACGCGCCCGGTCTGGAATGAAGCATCACTGGCTTGTTGCTCCGAGTTTTGTGTTTGTGAAGTGTTCAAATCGACCTTTCTGTGTATGATGAATCTGGTTTGTAAATTGCAATTGCTCTTTGGGGTTTCGCATAGTGATTTGCTCGGAGGGACGATCCCCTGGGCGACATAGCCACCCGTGGTCGCCCTACGAAGCGGGGAGGAGGATACCGGGGTTCATGATGCCAACTGGATCCAGGGTCTCCTTGAGCGCCCGCAGTGACTGCATGCCCACCCGGCCGATTTCCTCTTCAAGCCAGGGGGCGTGGTCGCGTCCGATGCCGTGATGGTGAGTCAGCGTGCCACCGGCGGCCATGATGGCATCTGTGGCGGCCTGCTTGACCGTCCGCCATTGAGCCACCTTCGCCAGAGGGTCGGGATTCTCCACCTGACGCCCCAGGAAAGTCGAGTACAACGAGGCACCCGTCTCATAGGCGTGGGAGATGTGAGTTATCACGTAGCCGGGGCCGCCACCGCTGGCAGCGATGGCTCCCTTAAGGGCGCTGACCATACTCTCATAAAGTTGCATCAAGTTCGACCATGTGGTGGCCGTCTCCAGTGTGTCAACCATGACGCCGTGGTCGAGAAGTGTGTCGCGCAGGTATGGCTGGGCATAACGGTCGCGCACCCAAGAGCGCCCCACGCTCTGCCCGAGAGAAAAACCGCGATGGTCGCCGCACACCTGCAGCGCTATATCCCATTGCTCCTTGGCCCATTTCTCCTCTCCATCGAAGCCCAGCAACATCATAACGCTGTCCGTGGTCAGGTCATAACCCCGCGCCTCCAGATACCACTCGGTCACCTGATCGGTCAGCCTGCGCAGCCCGTGATGCTCGTGGGATAAGACAGAGTAAGCGGCTGTCTCGGCGGCGTCGGAGAGGCGGATGATGGAGGGACGCAGGCCGGGGTGCTGCATCAGGTTGCGAAAAGCGGCCACTCCGTCCTCCAAGTTGTGGAAGAGAATGCCACGATAGTCCTGCACCGTTGGCAGAGGATGGATGCCCATTGTGGCCTCGGTGATTATGCCGTAGGCGCCCTCGGAGCCGATGAACTGCTCCCGGATGCTGGGGCCGGCGGCGGTGGCGGGTGTGTCCTTCGTCTCGACGATGCCGACCGGCGTGACCGCCCGCACCGCCTGGGCCAGATCCTCAACTTTGCCGTAGCCGATGGAGTTCTGACCAGCGGCGCGGGTGGCGAGCCATCCGCCCAGCGTGGAAAATTCGAAGGATTGGGGGAAATGGCCCAGCGTGAATCCCTGTTCGTTCAGCTGGTCCTCTATGCTTGGCCCACGCGCGCCAGCCTGGATGCGGGCGGTACGAGAGACCGGGTCCACCGCCAACACGCGGTTCAGACGGGCCAGGTCGACGGTGATTGTGCGGCGCTCACCCGAAGCGGGCTCGACCCCGCTCAGGACGGAGCTCCCGCCGCCGAAGGGGATAAGGGCCACATCGCGCTCCGCGGCCCAGCTCAGCAGCGCGGCGATCTGCCCCTGGTCGGTGGGGTAGACGACGACGTCCGGTGGGTGGGGAATGTGACCGGCGCGGACGCGGACCAGGTCGCAGTAGGATTTACCGTAGGCGTGCTCGACGCGGGCGCGTTTATCTGTGCGCACCGCCTCCCCGCCCAGCAAGGAACGGAGCGAGCTAAGAACTGGGTCATCCAGGCGCTGCGGGCGCAGCTCGATTTCCTCCCAGGGCGCGGGAGGAGTTTCCTCTTCCAGTCTTTCATCGGGTAGCTCAAGCCACTTCTGGAGCATAGGCCAGAAAACGGGTCGTCCCTCCAGGGAATAGCTCTGATCAAGCGTGCCCCAGCCCCACCAACGCAGATTTTCAACATCCATAGGCCATTACTCCATCATCGGCGAGGTGCAACGCACTTGCTGAAGTGCGTTGCACCTGGCTCCTAATCGCTCGATTGAGTGGGTAGCTTGGGGATCAGCCAGGTGAGGAAGGCGTCCTCGCTGCGGGTTTGCATCCAGAACTTGCCCGGCCCGGTGAGGTCCACGACCAGGCCCTCGCCGCTGAAGAGCGTGGATTTGAGGCCGCCGACGCGGCGTACGTCGAAACCGAGCTCTTCGTCGAATGCGACCAGATGACCGGTGTCCACGGTGTAGCTCTCGCCGGCCGCCAGCTCCATCTCGTTGATGGCGCCGTAGCTGGAGAGAATCAGCGAGCCGACGCCGCTGACCTTGAGCAGGATCAAGCCCTCGCGGGCGAAGAAGGTCTTGGCGCCGCCCCATTTGGTGCTGACGTCGATGTCGTCGCTGGAGGCGACGAAGGCGCCGGATTGCACCAGCAGGGTCTCGCCCTCCATCTGGCGCACGACGATGTCGCCGGGCAGCGCGGGCGCGAGCATAATCTCGCCGCCCTGGCCCGGTGCGCGGTAGGAGTTGACGAAGAATGACTCGCCGCCCAGCATGGAGCGGGCCAAGCTCTTCAGGATTCCGCCGCGTGCCTTGGTCTCCACCGTCACGCCGGCCGACATGCCGACCATGGAGCCGGCCTCGACCTGGATGGTTTCGTTGGGCGCCAGCCGGGCGATGGCTAGCGCGAAGGCTGGACGATGTTGGACTTCGACTTTCATTTTGTGATATCCTTAT
>CAZANJ010000444.1:0-3025 GCA_964486415.1 uncultured Anaerolineales bacterium | reverse complement strand
GTTAGAATGATGTTTGAATGGTATACTGCCGAAGGCGAAAGTCTGCGGGGCATAGCCGAGAAGTTGACGGAATTGGGAATTGAGCGACCCAGTGGGGGGAAGGAGCCTTGGAGCCATTCTTCTGTGGGCAAAATACTGGAGAACGAGTCTTGCATCGGGAATTGGTACTTTGGACAAACCAAATGGATAGACGGTAAACACGTTGAACAGCCAAGAGAGAACTGGATAAAGGTCGATGTACCGTCCATTGTGTCAGTGGAGTTGTTTGAGAGAGCACAAGAACGAAGGGGCAAGAATGCCCACCTTGGAGTTTGGCAACGCAAGCACAAATATCTTATGGCTGGACGTGTGAAGTGTGCGTTGTGTGGGGATGCCTATGCAGCACAAACTGTGTACAGTAGGGGCAAACCGTATCCGTATTATTATCATCGCTACTATTCTGACTGTGAATGGAAGGGGAGGTTTAGAGTAGAGGACGTTGACGGTGCTAGTTGGGAATGGGTTAAGTCCATCTTGCTAGACCCAGAAGCCTTGAGGGCTGGCCTACAAGCTGAGCAAGAGGAGAGAGAGGCAATAACTAAACCGTTGAGGGACAGACTTAACGTAGTTGACGGTTTGCTACAGGAGAACAGTGACAGACTCGATAAACTGTTAGACTTGTATTTAGACGGGAGCTTCAGCAAGGATATATTGACCGACAGGAGAGAGCACTTGCAGACAACGATAGATGCATTGGAGAGTGAGAGGAACGAACTAGCAAGGCGCGTTGAGAGTGAGAGCGTGACAGATGCACAGGTAGAGGCAATTGAAGGGTATGCCCGAACTATGGGGGAAGGACTGGAGATAGCAGATGCAGACTTCGATACCAAAAGGCGAATTATTGACTTGCTAGACGTGAACGCGCTTTTGTCGCTAGAGGACGGGGACAAGGTAATCTATCTAACCTGTCTGCTTGGTGAGAAGGTTTATTCTATGTCCAATATATCTGGATCACCTCGCCTATGAATCGTCCATCGGGGCTCTCGATGACGCGGCCCAGCGAACTGATCACGCCCACCGTCAGCGTGCGCTCCAGCCCGAAGGGATTGCCGATGGCGACGACGAACTGGCCCACGCGCAGATGATCTGATCTGCCCAACGGGATCGGATCCGGCAGCTCATAGAGCAGGCTCTCATCCGAGTCAGGGCGCAGGATGCGGAGCACGGCCAGGTCGTTGGAAGGGTCCGAGCCGATGATCTCGGCTTGATAGACCTCGCCATCCGCCAGCGTCACCGATAACTCCTCGGCGTCCTCCACCACGTGGTAGTTAGTGACCACGTGTCCCTCGCTGTCGTAGATGAATCCGGAGCCGGTGCCCTCCTGCGGAACCGGATTGAAGAAGAAGTCATAGGCGTAGCTGACGCTGGTGACGTTGACCACGGCGGAGCCGTTCTGGCGATAAACATCCTCCACCTGGGCCTCCAGCTCGTTGGCCGGTGCCACCTCATCCGGCAGCGGTGTCGTTGATGCCACCGGCGTCGGCGTTGAAATTGTGGCCGGTGTCGGCGTCCCGAACAACTCCTCGGCCGGAAGATTGCAGCCCAAGGCCGCGATGATCAATCCACCTATGGCCGCTAAAATGGCGATGCGTGATGGTTTATTTACACTTTTCACTTGACCCTGCCACCTTTCAGACGCTCCAACTCCGCCCGCAGCTCCAAGACCTGGCGGCGCATACGCAAGATGATCTCCACCCCGGGCATATTGACTCCCAGCGCAGTCAGGCGACGGACGCGCCGCAGTTCCGTCAGATCTTCCTCGGTCAACCTCTCCCTCACCAATCCGACACTGACGCAATGGCGCACCATCTGGCTCTCCAGCCCGGCGCGACTTGCTGCTTTGCTGATAGTGATGTAAACGCTCTCTTCACGGTTGGTCATGTCCCAGCCTCCTTCGAGATGCGCCGCAGTTCCTCGAAAAGCTCCCGCTGACGCGCGGTGAGCTCGGTCGGCAGCTGCACGCTCACTTCGGCATATAGATCGCCGTGCTGCTCCGGCTGACGCAGATGGGGCATTCCCTTGCCGCGCAGCCGGAAGACCTGGCCGTTCTGCGTGCCGGCCGGGATGGTCAACATCACCGAACCGTTCAGCGTCGGCACACGCGCCTCGCCGCCGAGGATGGCCGTGTAGAGATCGAGGGGCGCATCCACCCGCAGGTCATCCCCGTCCCGCTCGAACTGCGGGTCGGTCTGCACGTTGACGCGCAGATAGAGGTCGCCAGCCTCGCCGCCGGCCCGGCCTTGAGCGCCCTCACCAGAGATGCGAATGCGGGAGCCCGTGCGGGCGCCCGGCGGTATCTTCACCTCCAGGCGCCGCCCGTCCTTCTGTATGACGCGCTTGGTGCCCTGCTGGGCCTCCCGCAGGCTGATCTGAACCTCCTGCTCGTAGTCCTGGCCGTGTTGTGGGCGTGGGCTATAATTGAAGCCCCCCGGCCCAGCGCCGGGGCCGTAGGCGCTCTCTCTCGCGCCTCCCGGTGCGCCGCCCATCCCCCCGAAGATTTGACTGAAGAAATCGGAGAATGGACTGCCGCCGCCGAAGAGATCCTCCAGGTCCTCTGGAGTGCCGTGGCGGACGTGGACGCGCTGCCCGCCGCCGGGAGCGGCCGAGGTCCAGCGCCCCCAGTTGAATCCGCTGGGGCCGCCGCCTGCTTGCTGATAGCTACGCCAATTGCTGCCCAGTTGATCATACTTCTGGCGCTTCTCAGGATCGGAGAGCACTTCGTAGGCCTCGTTGATCTCCTTGAAACGCTCCTCGGCCTGCGGATCGCCAGGGTTGACGTCGGGATGGTGCTCGCGGGCCAGCCGCCGAAAGGCACGCTTGATCTCATCCTGGTCGGCTTCCTTGCTCACACCTAGTGTGTCGTAGTAATCTCTAAATTCCATGTACTTTCCTTTGATCCATTTTGCTCAAAGGGGATCGCCAGATCCCCGTCTAAAGCCCGGGTTTATGCTCGCCGGGGTCGGGATCTGGGACGTGGAAATAAATA
>CAZANJ010000443.1:0-3027 GCA_964486415.1 uncultured Anaerolineales bacterium | reverse complement strand
TGGACTCACCCAATGCCACAGAAAGCCTCTGGAGGGCCTTGGAATCGCTTCGAATTTCCGGCGCTTCACATCGGTTGCATTTACCATTGCGGCGTAGTAAAATTATGTTATGTCAAAAGTTAATCTCACTCAATGTCAAACTTATGATCTGCCCGCCGTTAAAGCGGCCCTGCACCGCCTGCTGGAACCTTCAGGCGGCATTGGCACCTTCGTCCAGCCTGGTCAACGGGTGTTGCTCAAACCCAACTTATTGCTTCCCGCCTCACCAGAGCGAGCGATTACGACCCACCCAGCCATCGTTGAGGGGATGGTCGAACTGGTGCGTGAGGCCGGTGGAGAGCCTTTTATCATCGACAGCCCAGGCGGCCCGCTGCATAACCGTGTCGGTATGAACCGTCTGTATCAGGAGACCGGTCTGCGAGATGTGGCCGAGCGGACGGGCGTACCATTGCGCCGCGATTCCACGGCCGTTCAGGTCTCCAACCCGGATGGCTTTTTGCTCAAACGGCTCGATTTGCTGGAGGTATGGCAGGAGGCCGATGTGGTGATCGCATTGCCCAAGCTGAAGACCCACAGCCTCACTACCATCACCGGGGCGATGAAAATCCTCTTTGGACTGGTGCCCGGATTGACCAAGCCCGCCTATCACGCCAAGCTGCCGGACGTGGATCGGTTTTGTGATATGCTGCTCGACGTCGTGGCCCGGGTTCAACCAGCCCTCTTCGTGATGGATGGCGTTCTGGGCATGGAGGGGGATGGGCCCGGTATGCAAGGAACCCCGCGTCAGGTCGGCGTGCTGCTGGTCAGCCGGGACGCGGTGGCGATGGACTCGGTCGTCTGCCAAATAATGGGCCTCGAACCCGACCATCTGCCACTTTTCCGCGCGGCGGCGCGACGTGACTGGTGGCCGATGGAGGTCACTGTTCAGGGCACGCCTGTCTCGGAGGTGGCCGTTTCTGATTATGACTTGCCCTCTTCCTCCCAGACGACCACGGGGCGCGATGGGCGCGGTTGGATCTCCCAGCTAGTGACCCAGTCGCTCACGCCGCGACCCATTCCCAAGCGCGAGCGCTGTACCGCCTGTGGCTCCTGTGTGCGTTCCTGTCCCCAGGATGCCATCTCCATCGTGGATCGTCTGGCCGTGGTCGATCAAAAGAGCTGCATTCGCTGTTATTGCTGCCACGAGCTGTGCCCTGAAGCCGCAATCGACCTGGAGCTCTCGCTGGCGGGGCGGATGTTGCGTCTGATCGGTATGTTGGGATAGATGGTATGTTCTTGCCAACGACGCGCGAGGAGATGGAGGCCCTGGGCTGGGATCGACTGGACGTGATCTTGGTGACGGGCGACGCCTACATTGACAGTCCCCTCATCGGCGTGGCCGTGATCGGGCGCGTGCTGGCCGATGTGGGCTACCGCGTGGGCATCATCGCTCAGCCCGAAATCCACGGCCCCCAGGCTGAAAAAGAGATCAAGCGCCTCGGCGAGCCGGCGCTCTTCTGGGGCGTGACGGGCGGCAGCATCGACTCGATGGTGGCCAATTACACCGCGCTGAAAAAGCCGCGCCGCTCCGATGACTACACCCCCGGCGGGCGCAACACCCGCCGCCCCGACCGGGCCGTCATCGTCTACACCAACTTGATCAAGCGCTACTTCAAGGATACCGCGCCCATCGTGCTGGGTGGCATCGAGGCCAGCCTGCGCCGCGTGGCCCACTACGATTACTGGGATGACCGCATCCGCCGCTCCGTGTTGCTGGACGCCAAGGCCGATTACCTGCTCTATGGTATGGCGGAGCGCAGCGTGCTGGCCTTCGCCGACGCTTTGCGCTTCGACGAGGAGCCGCGCCGCCTGCGCGGACTCTGCTATGTCGCCGGCGAGCCGCAGAAGGGCTACCTCAAGCTACCGGCCTACGAGGATGTCGCGCCTCAGTCCCAGGCGGGCAAACGCGCCTTCACCGAGATGTTCCACACTTTCTACCGCAACAACGATCCCCGCAGCGCCCAGGGGCTGGTGCAGCGCTACGGCAACCGCTACCTGATCCACAATCCGCCCGCGCCCTACCTGACTGAGGAGGAACTGGACGCGGTCTACGCGCTGGACTTCGAGCGGGAGGCACACCCGTACTACAAGCAGCGAGGGGAGATCAAGGCACTGGAGACGATCAGCTTCGCGGTCAGCACACATCGCGGCTGTTACGGCGAGTGCAACTTCTGCGCCATAGCGGTCCACGAGGGGCGCACGGTGCGCTGGCGCAGTCCGGACTCAATCGTGGAGGAGGCGCGGGTCTTGACGCGGCAGCCGGGCTTCAAGGGCTACATCCAGGATGTCAGCGCCCCGACGGCCAACATGTACGGCTTCGAGTGCGAGAAGAAGCTGAGGAAGGGCGCTTGCCCCGACCGGCGCTGCATCTATCCGGAAATCTGTCCCACGCTGCCGGTCGATCACAGTCAGCATCTGGAACTGCTGCGGCGGCTGCGGGCGCTGCCCGGCGTCGAGAAGGTCTTCGTTTCCTCCGGCCTGCGCCACGATCTGGTGCTCCACGACGAGGCACACGGTGAAGAATATCTGCAAGAGGTAGTTGCCCATCATGTCTCCGGTCAGATGAAGGTGGCGCCGGAGCACACGGAGGAGGGAGTGCTGCGGGCGATGGGCAAGCCTGGGCCGGAGCCGCTGCTGGAGTTTCGCGAGCGTTTCTTCGAGGCCACGGAGCGGGCCGGGCGGGGCTCAGCCGGGCTGCCCCAGTTTTTGACCTATTACTTCATCGCGGCCCACCCCGGTTGCACCGAGCGGGATATGCACAAACTGCGCCGCTTCGCGACCGAGGAACTGGAGCTCCGGCCGGAGCAGGTGCAAATCTTCACCCCGACGCCATCGACCTACTCCAGCTTGATGTACTACACAGGGTTGGACCCTTTCACGGGCGAGCGATTCTTCGTGGAGAAGGGATTGCGGGGCAAGCGGAGGCAGAAGCGCATCGTCAGGGGATAGCGGGTTTTCGAAGCGATTCAAAAATCGGCGGGTATGGAA
>CAZANJ010000442.1:0-3035 GCA_964486415.1 uncultured Anaerolineales bacterium | reverse complement strand
CATAAACCCGGTTTCTACCCCAAGACCTCCGAGGTCTCCTTTGTCAGACCTCGGAGGTCGCTACAGGAAAGGAAAAACATCATGAACTTATTGGATGATTCTGTAGCTCAATCCCACCCCAAAGCGATCAGGCTAATTTTGATATTGATCGCCATCACCATTGTCTTGAGCTTCCTATATGCCGTTCAGCATTACGCTGGCGGCCCGATCCGATTATCGGTGGTCAGCAGAATCAACGACCTGGCGCTCAGTCCCGATAACTCGATGATCGCCGCAGGGGCCGATGACGGGAAGGTGTACCTGTGGAACACCAGGACGGGCTGGTCAGTAAAAACTCTTTCCGGTCACAAGGGCTCTGTCATCGGCGTCGCCTTCACGCCCAACAACGCGACCTTGATCTCGTCCGGCCACGATGGAAAAGTACTACTGTGGGACCTGGGCAATGGCGAGATCAGAGAAACGCTGTACACTGGCGAAGCGCCACTGAAAGACATGTCGATGGCGGCCGATGGCTCGATTCTGGCTACAGTGGGCGAAGATGGTATGGTGCGCGTGTTCGACGCCGCATCGGGGGAGGCGATACAATCTATCGGCCCGAACCCCAACACCAGAAAGGCCGTGGCGCTCAACGCCGATGGCACACTGGTCGCGGCTGACGATGGCACGAACATCCAAATCTGGGACCCCCACACAGGCGAAGTGATACAAAAGCTACAAAACCACTGCGAGGAAGAGAGCATAGAGACGCAAGAGGCTTGTGAGGAAGCAGATGAAGATTGGATCGGTCACAATGAAGAGGTGACCGCCCTGGCCTTCAGCCCCGACGAAGAAGACCCGCTCCTCGCTTCGGGTAGCGCCGACACGACCATCATCTTCTGGAGCCTGGAAACCGGCAAGGTCAGATGGCCATCCATCGGCCACTGGGCGGCTGTCTCCGCGATGACCTTCCATCCAGACGGCAAGACGATGTTATCCGGCGGAGCGGATAACAAGATCCGCAGTTGGCGGCTGCCCGGCGGCCGGAGTACGGCCATATATGAAGGGCACCTCAGCAGAGTCAACAGCGTGGCCTTCGGATGGGGCACGGAGATGATCATCTCCGGCGGAGCCGATGGCACAGTGCGAGTATGGGAAGCGGCCAATCAGAAGGTCACTTACATCGCCTGGACCCACCGCGGGCTTCAGCCAGTGTGGGGAAATCTGCTGCGTACCTGGATGTTGGTCAGCAGCATCATCGGCCTGATCAGCCTCTGGGGATTGTGGAAGTCTCGACCGTGGGGCCATCTGCTAGCGATTGCGCTATACGTAATGGGACCGATCATAGTTTTGGGGCTCCCCCTGTTCGAGGTGCTCATCTACCCCCTCTCGCTGGGCGAACAGCTCAAGATCGTCTGGCCGCTGATACTGTTGGTGATGTGGTATGCCGGGTTGGTCATCATCCTGTTGCGGGAGTCGGTGGCCATTCACTACGAAGCCCACCGGGAACTGTCATTATCAGAGAAGTTAATGACCAGCCAGCGGACGGTTAAAATACGGACGGGGATCTTCACCACCGCGGTCTGGCTGCTGGTCCTGGTAGTGCTCTACTCAGTGTTGCGCCGTTTCAACCTCGATGTCGCCTTCATGCGCCACTTCTTCTCGTTCATCATGGCCGGCTCATGGATCACCTTCCGCGTCTCGGCGCTCTCCATCGCACTGGCCGTAGTCTTAGCGCTTCTCGGCGCACTGGGAAGGCTCTCCAAAAATCCGATCGCCAACGGTATCTCCGGCTTCTACATCTCCCTGATCCGGGGCACTCCCCTGCTGGTACAGATTTACATCTGGTACCTGGGCCTGCCGCGCGTGAACGTCGTCCTGCCGGGAGAGCTGGCCGGCATTCTGGCGCTGGGGGTCAACTACGGCGCCTACATGACAGAGATTTTCCGGGCCGGCATCCAGGCCATCGGCAAGGGTCAGTATGAGGCAGCGGAGGCATTGGGCATGTCCCGCGCACAACTATACCGCCGTATCGTGTTGCCGCAGGCCTTCCGCATCGTCATTCCCCCGATTGGCAATCAGTTTATCGCTATGATGAAGGACTCTTCGCTGGTATCGGTGATGAGCATCTGGGAGCTATCCTACAGGGCGCAGAAGATCGGTCGCCAGAACTTCCGCTCGCTGGAGACCTTCATGATCGCCGCCGCGTTTTACTGGATCCTGACCATGATCTTCCAGTTCCTACAGGGCCAGTTGGAGGAATACATGGCCCGCAGCGAAAGGAGATAGACCAATGACTGAACCGATTATCAAAGTACGCGGTCTGCACAAGTATTTTGGCCCGCTGCACGTCATCCAAGGAGTAGACCTGGACGTAGCCCAGGGAGAAGTGGTCGTCATCATCGGCCCTTCGGGTGGCGGGAAAAGCACCTTCCTACGTTGTCTCAATTTCCTGGAAGAGCCCTCGGCCGGCACGGTTGAGGTCGACAAAATCGAGATCAACGCCGAAGGCTCGCTCCGCCAGCAGCGCAAACGCATCCGCGAACTGCGCCAGAAGGCCGGGATGGTCTTTCAGCAATTCAACCTCTTTCCCCACATGACCGCTCTGGAAAACATCATCGAAGCTCCGAGCACCGTCAAGGGCCTATCCAAAAAGCAGGCTACCGCCAAGGCGGAAGAATTGCTAACCTGGGTGGGCCTCTCGGAGAAGCGAGACGAATACCCATCGCGGTTATCCGGCGGGCAGCAGCAGCGGGTGGCCATCGCGCGCGCGCTATGCATGGAGCCCAAGATTATGTTGTTCGACGAGCCCACCTCGGCCCTTGATCCTGAGCTGATCGCCGAGGTTGTGGAGGTGATGGAGCGACTGGCGAATCAGGGTATGACGATGGTAGTTGTCACCCACGAGCTCCACTTCGCCCAGGACGTATCCGACCGAGTGATCCTGATGGCCGATGGGGGATGGGCCGAGATAGCGCCTCCCAATGAACTATTCACCAACCCCAAGGAAGAGCGCACCCGTCAGTTCCTGGCCCACATCCTGTGAGTAGGGAGTAGGG
>CAZANJ010000441.1:0-3039 GCA_964486415.1 uncultured Anaerolineales bacterium | reverse complement strand
TATGAGGGAAGCGATCAAAGCGGATTCGAACTACAAACCCTGAATCTCGAAGGAATAACCCAGCACTTCCAACAGCACGGTTGAAGCGCCCGGCTTGTCATATTGCAGCTCGATCACCTGGGACTGGCCCGGCTCGATCACCCAAGGCAAGGGCGGCGCTGCCATGCGCAAGCTCCCCATCCCGGCGCTAGAGGTGAGCATCACGTCGCCCACTTCCACCGTGAGCGGCTGCTCGCCTTTGTTTCGCACCTCTCCCTCAATGATCAAGACCGTGCGGGCATCGTTGAGGAAAGCATCGGTGACATTCACCTCTGCCTGACCGACCGGAGGCGTTTCCTCCTCAACCTGGGGTTCATGGGGGATGCTCACCCGCACCTGGGATTCTGAAGCGGGGCCCGGAGCAAAACTCCAGATGAGCGTGGGGCCGGACAATGGATCTGGCACCAGATAACCCGCCGTCCCTTGCACTGTCGCGCTCGGCTCGATCTCGCCGCTGAGCGGTCCGTGCTTGCCGGCCGCGCTGGCATCCGGCGAAGGCAAATAGGCATTCTCTACGCCGTCCTTCAACTGCATGGCGAATGTGTCGGTCTCCAAGGAAACCTCGCCCACGTTTTTGAGCGAGAACTCAACCAGGTAGTACATCGTCTCCGGCGGCAGGTCATCGCTGCGCTGCGCGTACCCCTCAACGACCGTCACTTCCGCATTTCCCACCCGCACGGGCTGGCCCGGTTGTGCCAACTCGCCGGCCGGCGGCTCGATGGGCTCCGTCTCAGAGACATAATCAGCCTTGACTACCTGCAAGCCTCCACCTCCCTCAGCACCCTGCTCGATGAACAGGGTCAAGCGGGGTTGGAGTTGCATGAAAAGCCCAGGCGCCTCCTCGGCCGTGGCCTCGCGCCGCTCGGCGAAGCGGAACAGAAGCTTGACCCCGTTGGTAAGCTCCAAGGTGATCTCATCGCCCAATCGCAGGTTATTAAGGAGCGCGGCATTTTCCGGCGTCGGCTCCATCGCCAGCACATAGTTGACCACAGTGCCACAGACCCAGGCCGCCATCTCCGAGCGCCCCGCCGGATAGCTCCATCCACGCTCTCCCTGTGGCACAATCGCCTCGACGGGGAAGGTCTCACTCACCACGGTGAGCGTGACCGGCAGCGGCGCCGCGATTTCCACATCGCCGCTGCTGATGATCGTCTCGCATTTGGGAAGAGGTAGAGGAGAGACGGGAATAGTAGGCGTGATCTTGACGACTTCCAAGGGGATACCAGGATCAGCCTTGCCGCCGGAGAATATGTTCAGCTCTGTATCTTTCAGAACAATGAATAGCAGCAAAGCGATGGCCACCAGCATAAGCGTCAGGCCACCGACGATGGCGACTACCAAAAGGGGACGCGGTTTCTCTGAGCCAGCAAGCCCTCCGGATTCATCGGGGGCTGGAGCAGGCTCTGATGCGGTCGACGGCTTCGGCGGTGAGCTTTCAGGTAAGCTTTCAGTAGACGGCGCAGGCTGCTCAGCAGCCGGTGGCTTGGCTTCGCTCATAAATTACGGTACTCCCTTGAGGGTTGCGGGTTGTGGGTTATGGGTTGCAGGTTGCAATTCTTCATTCGCCATTCATCATTCATCATTGTTGAGGCGGAACGCGCAGGTAGATGCTCGCTTCGCCAGTGACCAGTTGGCTGAAGCCGAAGAAGGGGACGCTCACGCGCACCGCGCCTTGTGTGGAGACGGTGAAAGGTAAGTTGCCCTGCTCATCGGTGTATCCCTGGCCCAGCAACTGATTGGTGGCGACTTCATAAACCTGGGCGGAGACGCCACCGATGCCCTCCCCTGCGCCGGGCTGGTGATCGTCATTGCCATCATAATAAACCAGCAGGTTGATGGGAATGAAGCGCGGCGCCGGTGTGGTAGCCTCTGGAACCGGCGTCGGCGTGGTCAAAGCGCGTATCGTCAGATCCGGAGCCGGGGTGGAGGTGGCCCGCTCCTCTTCCTCTTCCGGCGTGGGAGTAGCTTCCGCCTCACCCTCATCCTCATCGTCATCCGGAGGGGAGGTCGGCCGCGGCGTGTTGGTCGGGCCGGGGCCTGGAGTGGAGGTCGGAGTGCCAGGAGCGCGCATCTCACATTCCAACGTGTAGCTGCTGTTGTTGACATTGCTCGGCGTGCGGTCGCCGGTGCCCACCAACACATAAAGCCAACCGGCGTAGGTGGAGTAGTAGCTGAAGGAGCTGTTGAAATCCCCAGGGGCGACGTCGTCATTGCCTCCAATGCCAGCATCCCAGGATGGAGCGGAGAAGACGATCATATTCGGATCGATGCCAGCATCCAGATTAGAAGTGAAACATCTATAATGGAGCCCTGGCTTGACCCAGATTCTGTAGAAGTCATTATCCGGCCCGTCTTTGTAGGGCGGGACGAAGTTGAAGGTCTTGGACACATTGACGGGAAGGACACAGGCGTTGGCGAAGTCCAGGTTGTCCTCACAGCTATCGGCCCTGTCGTCGAAGACGGGGCCAGTGGGCGTTGGGCCAGGTGTTGCTGTGGCGGGCGCGGCGCTCTCTTTGACCTGCATATCATAATCGCCGGTGGTGTTCACCTGATTGGCGATGCGGATGTAGTAATATCCATCGTAAGTAGCCTTCCACTCGGCAAAGGAAGCGTACCCACCACCGCTATCGTCATCCGTCTCCACAACGTTATTGTCGCGATCACGGATCTCCAGGTATGTATCGACACCGCTCAGATCTAGGGTCTCGACCTGGTACCAGAAGCCATCCTTCGTCCAATACTTGAACCAGTCATCATCATTGGAAGGGAAGAAATTGGCTTTGCCTCTCTGTCCCGACAGTGTGACCGAGGTCTTGACCGGCAGGGTGTAGGCGGTGGTAAAATCATCGTTCTGTTCGTACTCATCCTCCTCGGTGGGTTCGGAAGGAGTCGGTGAAGGAGGCGCAGTGAAAGAGGTCTCCAGATCATACGTCCTACCAGAGCACTGCTGGCTGATCTGAAAAACCTTGAAGAAGTAGGGTCCCTGGGTCTCAGGCACCA
>CAZANJ010000440.1:0-3050 GCA_964486415.1 uncultured Anaerolineales bacterium | reverse complement strand
GTCCACTCCCAGACGTTACCACTCATGTCCCACGTTCCCACCGGGCTGACGCCCTGCGGATAGGTGCAGACCGCCGTTGTGCGGATACCGAAGCTCTCCTCGGCGTCGCTCTCCATGGTGTTAGCCCGCCACGTCTTAAAGCCATAGCCCCAGGAATACTCCCGTCCGTCGGTACCGCGCGCCGCACGCTCCCACTCTTCCTCCGTCGGTAAGCGCACAGCGACTTCATACTTCGGCTCTATTGTCTCAGGCTGACCGTCTCGCCAAACCTGAAACCTGAAACTTGCAACCTGAAACTTTTCCGCCAACCAGTTGCAATATGCCCGTGCCTCATACTGCGTCACACCCACCATCGGGAAGATTGGGTTGTTGTAGTCGGCGCTGTCCCAGTACCTTGGTCGCTCTCGTCCTCCCTTCTCGCGCCAAGCCCAGCCTTCCTGGCTCCAGAGCGCCTCGCGGTGGTAGCCATCCTCCTCGACGAAACGCTCATACTGGCTGTAGGTCACCGGGTACTTGCCGATCCAGTAGCGGTGGGCGATCTCTCGCTCTTCCTTATTGTCCCCGTACAGGAACGGGCCGGGCGGCACCTCCACGAAGGCGTCCAGGTCGTCCGGGCGCCAGCCCAGCCGCCCCAGAGCCAGGCCAGCCTCGCGGCGCAGCGCCGGCTCCACCTCGGCGCTCTGCATCGTCTCCACCAGCGCCTCGGTCACTCGCTTTCTACTGCGGGGCAGCACCCCGGTCTCGCCAGCGTCGAGCACGGCCTGCCCGGCCAACACGACGGCCTCCCCTGGCTCGCCCGGTCGCTCCGCCGCCAGCGCCTCAACCACTTCGCTTGCCACCTGGTCCAATTGCTGGATGATGCCCAGGTAGGGCACCGTCAGCAGCGAGACCTCCCGCCAGGCTGGGTCGCCGATGTGTTGACTCAGGTAGTCCACGATAGGCCGGCAATTCCCCTGCCCCCGCAGCGCGATTGCCATCGCCGCCAGGTACTCCTCGAAGGTCAGGTGAATGAAGCCGTACTGCCCTGCACCCCGCTCCAACAACAGCCCTGCGTGTTCCCGCACGTCGGCCAGGAAACGGCGGGCAGCAGCATCCGGCGGATCTATGCCTTGCCCATCGAAAATGTCTTCCAAGTGCCGCCGCAGCGCCTCCCGCTTGACCAACCCCACGCCGGGATTCGTCTCGTGCATCCACAGCGCCAGTGGCGCCAAAATGCGCACCGTCTGTACCACGTCTAGGTCGCGCGTCGGCGGCCTACCCAGCCCCCGCGCCCGGTTCCAACTGGAGAGCATCGTGCGCACGTACTGGTCATAGAGCTCGACGCGACGTTCCGGCAATGTCACTCCTTGCCGCTTCATCAGCGCCAGGATGGTCAACAGCAGCGGGTTAGCCGCCAGCCGTCTCACACCTGGGTTGCGGTGGATGGCGTCCAGCAGTTCCCGCCGCTCGCGCTCGGCGTCGGACTGGGCCACGACGCTCTCTCCCAGGGCCTGCCGCTCCAAAGCACGCGTCCAGCGGGTCACGAAGGCCTCGATCTCCTCCTCCTCAAAATCGACCAGGGTGCATTCCGCTAGCCCCGTAGCCGTGGGCCGTACCTCGCGGTAGCCGACGACGCGGCTGGTGAGCACGAACTTGTTCCCCTGCCGCCGGTGGAGGGTGTAGAAATCGACCACCCGCTCGACCACGGTGTGGCGCCTGGCCGGATCCTTGACCTCGTCCAGGCCGTCCAGCAGGATCAGGGCCGTGCCGCTCTCGAAGGCTTCGCCCAGTATCTCGGCGATGGGCAGGTCGGCGCCGATGTCGCGGAAGTAGTCGGCGATGAAGTCGTCCAGCCGCACATTCTCCTCGGCCAGGGCGTTAGCGTAGGCCGAGAGGGGCACTAACACCGGCAGGCGGTGGTCCAGGCCCAGCGCATCTCCCTCTCCCACGGCCAGCCGCAGGGCCAGCACCTTGAGGAAGGTGGTTTTCCCTGCACCTGGATCGCCCAGGACGATCAGTCCGTCGTGCTTGTGCAGCAGATCTAGCACGGGCTCTGGCTCGCCCAATCGCCCGGTGAGCGCTTCCTGCTCCTCATCCGAGAGGCGCCGACCGGCCAGCCGGAGGCCGCGCTGCCAGGTCTCGCCCTCGGGCAAGGTCAGCCGAGCCTTGAGTGGCACGTAGAGATCGAGCAGCGGCAAGCGCAGCGGCACCCGATCGGAGACACCCATACCCTTGATGTTGAGAAAGCGGTGACGGTCCAGCAGGTAGTGGAGGTAGGACTCGGTGGCGTCCTGCAACGCTTCGTGCGAGATGCTCGGACGCAGGGGACGCAGGATGTCTCGTGCGGAGCGGGCGATGATGAGATTGATCTGGTCGCGTCCGATGAAGTCACCGTCCTTGATATCGACGCCCTTGGCGACGACTGCACCACCTCGTGTTTCTATTTTCGCTTCCAGTTCAGCGATGCGCTTTTGCAGAGGAGTGATGCTCTGCTGAGTCTCCTCTTCGCCGAGGATAGAGCGCAATGCCTCCAGCGATTGTAGCTGCGTCCGTAGCTGTTCCAACTGAACCTGCAGGGCGGTGATACTTTCCTTCTTTTCCATCGTCCAACCTCCTTATTCTCCAAGAAAGGGGGGAAAGTACCCCCGCGCCGCGCCGACGAGCGGACAGGACGCGGGGGCTGGGTGGATGTGCCCCCCGCTCTCAGCCCCGAGACGGGGGCTGGGAGCAGGTTGTGTCTGGTCGGCCACGTTGGGCTGGCCTCTTTTCCCCTTGGCGGCCTTGTGATAGGCCAGGTAGAGGTTCTCGAACGTGATCAGTTGTGGATAAAGGTCTCCGTATCGTTTCACCACGTTGCTCCAGTGGTAACTACTCAGCCGCTCAAGCCGGGTGTGTCACCCGGCGTCTTTTGAACAGTATTTTGTCCAAAAGTAGCTTGCTTCATTCAAAAATCGGGGGTTGCAAACCCCCTCTGAGCAGGTGTCTGAGTAGTTACCTCCAGTGTATCGAGTAGATATATGATAAACTCGCTACCAGCGGCCGCGTCCTTCGGCTATGCTCAGGACAGGCGC
>CAZANJ010000439.1:0-3051 GCA_964486415.1 uncultured Anaerolineales bacterium | reverse complement strand
GGGGGGCTGCTGGCCGGCTTGACGCTGACCCTCACCGCCGATCTCCCCCAGGCGCCGACAGAGGTACCGGTCTATAACGCCACCATCGAACCCGTGCCCACCACGCCGGAGGAGGCGCTGGACTGGGCGCATGACTTCGGCCTGCCCGACTCTCGGAGCTATCGTGATCCCGGCGACCCAGAGGCGCTCTATGTCATAGGGAGCGACAACTCCCGCCTGGTTTTCCGCTCAGGGCCGGGCAGCGGGATATTCTACAACGACCCAGTCGCCGTCACCAGCGAGGGGCCACAGCCCTCCTTCGACCAGGCTGCCGAGGACGCCGTGGCGTTTCTACGCAAGCACGACCTGCTGCCCGCCGATTACCGGATCCAGACCCCACAGGGTTTCGAGCCGAACGCGGAAAGCCCCACCCGTTCGGTGGAAGTCGTGCCGCTGCTGGATGGGCGTCCTTTGATGGGGTATCAGGCCGGCGTGCGCGTTTCCGTCAACGCCGAGGGTCAGGTGACCTACGCGTCCCTCGGTCACCCTCTCACGTTCGAGCGCGGCGAGCCCTATCCGATCAAGTCGCCCCGGGAAGCGTACGAGATGCTGAGAGAAGATGAGCCCGCCAGCCCCTTCCGGCTGGACGCTGACCGCCGCGCACATCCCGAAAGCGAGGTGCGCCACTATCGCCCTGAACCGCCCACTCACGCCGTCGGCGATGTGCTGACCGCCACCGGATGGGTCCAAGTCCTAGTGCCAGAAGGGGATGAAGGCAACACTCGGGCTGAACTGACCGCACGGGATGGCACACAGTACGACCTGACCGGCCCACGCGTGGCCGAGCTGGCCGAGGCGCGCAGCCGCTACGAGGACGTAGAGATTCGGGGGGAGATCATCGCCCGACAGGGACCGCGCCACTGGAAGGTGAGGCTGACGGATTGGGAAGCCGTACCCGCTCAGCACGAGCCCCAGAGTCTGATCGGTGTGTTCACCCTCGTCGAGGGCGAGGCCTGGCTGGCGACCGATGACGGCGAACGCTACCGGCTGCCGAGGGCACCCGAGGAACTGAACGATGGACAGCGCGTCCAGGTCTGGCTTAACCAGCAACCGGCCGAGGATAGTGACCTGGACTGGAGCGGCATCACCTCGCCGCCTATGTCTGGACCGGAGGAGGTGATCGTCGGCAGCACGTCCGTCAGCATCGTGTCGGCGGTGGAAGAGGTGCCTGCCGAGGCGTCGCCGCCTCCGACGCCCACCCCTCCGAGCCCAACCCACGCCGTGCAGGAAGGCGATACGCTGCAGAAGATCGCCGACCAGTACGGCGTCACTGTGGATGACCTGCTGGCGGCCAATGACCTCGAGGACGGTGAGATCGCCGTAGGAGACACGCTCGTCATCCCCGAACCTCAGCCCGGCGCTGCCGCTGCACCGACAGTACAGTCCCCTTTCGAGATCGGGGAGACCGTCGAGGTGAGCGGTGTGCTGCACGCCACGATCTATGAGGGTGAGGATTCCCGCCGCGTCCAGGCCGCGCTGGTGGTGGATGGGCAACCTCGCTACCCGCTCATTGGCCCCTTGGACGTGCTGGAAGATGTCGCTCAGTTAGATGGGCTGCACGTACGCGTGCACGGCCGGGCGATCTCCGGCGGAGAAGAACGATCGCCAGGGCGATATGTCATTGCAGTTGAGGACTTCGAGAAGATACAGCCCGAGGAGCAGGTGGAGGGCTTCCTCGGCCACATCGAAGAGGAGACGCTGGAGGGCGAGACGGTCGCCATCTTCATCGACCACGAGGCGGAGCAGCGCTACGTGGTGGCCTCCTCGCTGGCGTTCGAGGGGCCTGGGCCGAGCGTTGGTCCTTACCCCAGCACGACCGCCGACCAGCACTTCGTGGTCGGCGTGGTGGAACCTGGGAGGAGTTTCGCCGGCATGCCTGTGCTGCGCATACACCGCATGCAGAAGGATTCCCAGACCGACGCCGCCACCAGCGCCGACGAGATCCCCCTGGAGGTTCCCCGGGTGGTCGATGAATCCCACACCTTCCGTGGCCCTTTCGCAGAACTCGAGGGTGCCCTCCTGGTGGATCGGGTGGAGCTGGTCTACTACTACGAACCGACTGCCCCGTACCCGGCCACCGCGCCGGACGGGACAGCGCTGACGCCGGAGCCGGTGGAGCAGATCGTGCAGCCCGTCTGGGTCTTCTACGGTCACGACGCGGATGACACCGTTCACTTCACCGCCTACGTACAGGCCGCGGCCGACGACCTCATAAGGGAAACGAACGGACCGGCGCCAGCCACGCCCACGCCGAGTCGATAGCCTGGTCAGAGATCCTCCTCGTCACTTGCCGGGGACACCGATGCCGCGGTGGCGAGGAGAACCTTCTTGTAGCAGGGGGTTCATCACGCAGTAGGAAACTCTCGACCGTGGAACAGTAAGGATCACCCGTCTTATAATCAGCGCATATCCGGCGTATTTAAAGAAGGGAGATGTGACCGTGAGAAAATCTGTTGCGTTGCCCATCCTGGTCTTACTGGTGCTGCTGCCCATCCTGCCCGCCTGCACGACCGAGAGTAGCGCTGGACCGCCGGTGAGCGATGCCCTGCGGCGTGACGCTGAGGCCTACGCTGAGGCCCAGGGCGTGTCGCTGGATGAAGCGATCCGGCGGCTGCGGCAGCAGGATCCCATCGGGGAGCTCAACGCCGTGCTCCAGGAGCGAGAAGGCGACATCTTTGGCGGGCTCTGGATCCAGCACCAGCCCGAGCACAAGGTGATCGTCCTCGTGACGGCAGATCAGCGACGCATACGACGCCGCTACGTGCGAGGCGGGCCGCTGGAGGAGACAGTCGAGATACGCCACGCCGAGGCGACGCTTGAGGAACTCCACACCATCCGCGGGAGACGATGGGCATTCTCGACGAGATCGGCAGCCGGGCCGACACCGCCATCGACGTGAAGCAGAACTGCGTCTCCCTCTTCGTCGCCGACCCCGAATCGCTTCAGGCAGAGCTGGATGCGGCGGGCATCGCCCTGCCCGACCACGTCTGCATCGAGTCCACCGGCCCCTAC
>CAZANJ010000438.1:0-3078 GCA_964486415.1 uncultured Anaerolineales bacterium | reverse complement strand
TGGGCTGCGGCATCCGCCAGTGTGCCTTTGCAAGAAACGTAACACTGGACGGTAGGAATTTTACTTGGCAAGTTGTCATTTTTTGTTGTTTGTGTGGCAAATTATTCTTCCCCTATACAGTCTTGCAAGCCAAGATTGAGGTTAAGGCCGTCCTCAACCCTCAACCTCAATCCTTAACCTCAACCCTTAACCTCAATCCTTAACCCTCAACCCTCAACCTCAACCCTCAACCTACTCCGCACTCCACAGCTTCAGATAACCGGGCAGATCGACCGCCTCGCGTGGGCCGACCAGAATCTCCCAGCCCGGCAGCTCCTCCTCAACCTCGCCCAGCAGCACTGAGACGTGGCCGGGGAGAATGAGCTTGCGATGGTCGATCTTGTCCGCGACATTGGTGGTCTTGACGCCCTTGGCGATGCGTTCGGCGTCGAACTCGCCCGCGGCCCAGGCCGTGAGCACGCTCATGCCCTCGGCGTCGGCCACCAGCAGCCACGAAGGAACCCCGCTGCCATCCACCTCGTTGGCCACGGAGAAGTAAGTGATGGAGAAGTTGGTGGTGACCATCAGCGGTGAATCCGGCCCCGGATCGTTGATCTCGTAGATGCCGGGCTCCACCTGGATCGGCTCCTGTGGATTGGTGTAGATGTTGGTGCGCAACACCAGCAAGGGATAAACGGTGGCCGGGCTGAAGTTATCCAACACTACGAAGCCGCTGTACTTACAGATGGCCTGCGACGCTGCGATAGAAACCATCCCCTCATAGTCGGCTGAAGATTCAGCCGCGCATTCACTGGGGAAGTTAATCAGCGGGAAGCCCAGCGGGCGGAATGTCTCCTCGATGGCCATACGTCGGATCAGCGTGCTCAGTGCCAGCATGGAGTGCATGTCGCGCACTCCAGGATCGAGCACGATGTCTTCGACGCCGGCCTCTTTGACCTTCTTCGATAGTTCTGCCAGCTCACTCATCGTCTCGGCGTGGATCGCCATGGGGGCGTCGTGTGCATTGGCTAGATCGGCGAAGGCTTCCCACGTATCGGCTGTGGCGCCATACACGAGAGGCTGAGTTCCTTCGGCAGCCTCCAATCCTTTCGCCATCACATCAGGATCATCGGCGAGCAGAATCAGGGGCACTTGAGCTGTATCTAGCACTGCCTCGACAGTTTCGGCGAACGTGTCGGCGTCGCCGGTCGAATGGACAGCGATGCCGTCGAGCGTCAAATCCATCCCCACGTATTCCACCGCGTACGACATCGCTTCGTCGACCTGGGCCTTGACCTCGTCCAAGGGCTGATCATCGTACACCCGGATGAAGATGCCAGCGGGGTTGAAAAAGCGTTTCTCGTGGCGGAAAAGCACGATCTCGTTGCCCGACTCCACTTTGCGCCCATCGGCGGAGAGCGTCACCAGTCGCACAGGCGGCGCGGCAGACTCGGCCAGCTTCTCCCGGGCCTCGTCCGAGACGTGGGGGCATTTGTCCAAATCGGCCTGCTTGGCCGCCAGCTTCATCGCAAAAGCCAAGCAAGTGGGAAATCCGCAATCTTTACAGTTGGTCTGCGGTAATAGTTTATAAATCTGAATACCTGAAAGTGCCATATCTTGTCTCCCTAAATCGGTATATTGGTGCATTGGTAAATTGGTAGACTTAACTTCCCAACTACCAATTTACCAAATGCCCAATTTACCAGTCTACCAATCTCCCAACTCATCGAGCATCGTGTGGATACGCCGTACCGACTCCGGATGGCGCAGCGTGACGATGTCGGCTGCCGATTCGATCAGTGTGGATGCTGTCACCGTCTCCCAGTTGATCGCTCGTTCTTCCCATTCGCCCCAGGCTTCGGGCACGTCATCGCCGAACTTGGCCTCTTTCTGTCGCCAAGCCTCGTAGCCAACGGTGACGAGCATCGGCAACTGGGTCATTCGATCACCCTGTAGGGCCGCTAACCGCAGCCGTTCCATCACCGAGTAGCCGTATTCCATGCCGTAGCCCACGCCAGCGCAGGTCGGATCCATCAAAATCCGTTCCAGAGGCAGCCCCATATCGCTGATCAGGATGTTGAGCTGCTTGGCCAGATTGACGTCCATAGCGGTACGAGCGATGACCAGTTGATCGTGTGCCAGCGCTGCTGCCACAATGGTGCGATAGTTCTTCTCCTCGCAGAAGCCAAGGACTATGCGCTCGCCTGCTGCCTCTTCTGCTACGGGGACGAGCAATTCATTGTCGGCTTCGACCTGTCCTGGGCCGAGTACGATCAGCGGCAGCCCTGTGGCCTCAAGCACTTTGCGCACTGCGTCGCGGGCCCTTTCGGGCGTGTTGGGCTCACCGTCGGGGTCAGTCAAGCTGAGCTGAAGCGTGATCAGGTCGGCCCCGGCCTTCTCGGCCGCTTTGGCCCATTCACCTGGATCATCCATCACGTCGCCCCAGGCATTCATCAGCAATTCCGACCAGTCGTCGGGCTTTTTATCCTCGATCTCGACGGAAATTAAGGGCCGACGCCCGATGTCTCCCTCGAATTCCAGGAAGGGTAACGTGGACTGTCCACCTACAGTGACCGTCTCGGCGCGTGTGCCTTCGTCGGCTTCTGTGGCACCTAGGGTGACCTCGATGACTTCACCTGTCCAGTCCTTCTTGGGAATGTCTATGGCTGTCTCTTTATCCTCGGACCAGGGGGCCACTTCAGGTCGCGGGCGTTTCTTCTCGATAGGAGCAGTTTCTTCCTCCACTGCCTCCTCTACTTCTTCTTGAGGCTCCACCTCGGCTTCTGGCGCGGGAGCTACCGGCGCTCTGGGTGTAGGGGCTATGCTCACCTCTCCGCCCAGGTCGCGCAGCGCAGCCACCATCGCGCTGCGGAAGCGTTCGATGACGATGCCAGCCGTCATCTCGGCGAGTTGTTGTACGTCACCGCTGATCGGCGCCTCTGGCGCACGAGGAGCGGGGGCTGGCTTGGGTTCAGGCTTGACCTCTTCGATCTTTTCCTCAACTTTCTCTTCAACCTCAACCTCTTCCTTAGCCTCAACCTCATCCTCAACCTCAACCTCAGCCTTAACCTTAGTCTCAACCTCAGCCTTAGCCTCTTC
>CAZANJ010000437.1:0-3088 GCA_964486415.1 uncultured Anaerolineales bacterium | reverse complement strand
GGGTGACACACCCGCTTTGAGCACCACGCGAAATCCCAAAGAGCCAAAAGGCTTCGCCAGTTCCTTTTTTGCGCGATTTAACAAGATATTCATTGACTTTATTGTTGAAATATGATATAATTCTTCCAGTTGAAAATGTTTTGTTTGTACTGGCTTCACAACGGAGGAGGTTATTGTGATTGGAGATGTAATATACCTCGATAACGCTGCTGCAACGCGGCTGGATGAGCGGGTTCTGGAGGCGATGCGGCCCTATTTCTTCGATACTTACGCGGTCGCTACTTCCCAGTTTGGGTACTCGCTGGGCATTGATGCTCGCGAAGCGCTGGACGGAGCGCGAGAGCAGGTCGCCGCCGCTCTGGGTGGTGCATCGGAGGAGTTTGTCTTTACCTCCGGCAGCGTCGAATCTAGCAATTTGGCGCTCAAGGGCGTCGCGCTGGCGCTGGGAGAGAAGAAGGGCAAGCATATCATCGTCAGTCCCATCGAGGACTTTGCGGTTCTCCATGGCGCTCGCACATTGGAACAACAGGGCTTCGAGGTGACCAAGGCGCAGATCGATGAAGACGGTCGAGTTGATCTGGATCATCTGCAAGAGGCCATCAGGCCCGAGACGATCCTGGTCTCCATCCAGGCGGCCAATCAGGAAATCGGTACTTTACAGGACGTTCAGGCCATCGGCGAAATCTGCCGCGAGGAAGGCGTTTTTTTCCACACCGACGCCACACACAGTTTCCCGCGCGTGCCCTTGGACGTGAGAGAGGTGCCGGTGGACCTGGTGACCGTGGCGGCTCACACCATCCACGGGCCGAAGGGGATCGGCGGGCTGTATGTGCGGGAGGGCACACCTATCCGTAAGTGGATGGACGGCGGCTTTCAGGAGTTTGATCTGCGGCCCGGTGTCGAGAATATCCCTGGTGCGGTGGGATTCGCCAAGGCGGTGGAGTTGATCACGCCGGAGGAGACGGCCCGCTTGCAGGGGCTGCGTGACCGTTTGACCGAGCGGATGTTGGGCGAGATTCCACATACGCGCATTAACGGTCACCCCGTCCAGCGGTTGCCGCATAACGCCAACATCTCCTACCGCTTTGTGGAGGGAGAGTCGTTGCTCTTGCACCTGGATATGCGCGGCTTCGCTGTCAGCACCGGTTCGGCATGCTTCAGCCGCTCGCTGGAGGCTAGCCACGTCATTCTCGGCATCGGTGGCAATCACGAGCGTGCCCATGGCTCGGTGCGCTTTACATTTGGGCGTTACAACAAAGAGGAAGATGTGGACGCCGTAGTGGAGGCGGTCACCGAGGTGGTCAGGGAGTTGCGGCGGATCAGCCCTTTGGGTAAGGGCCAGTGAATGGCATTTTGCTGATTATGATTTATTGGAGGTGAAAAGATGACGACATTACCATATAGTGAGATCGTGATGGAACATTTTCGTAACCCGCGCAACGTGGGGGAAATTAAGAATGCCGATGCCAAATCGACCGAGGGGAGCCCCGCCTGTGGGGATATGGTGGCGGTTTATCTCCAGGTCGATGAGGAGACGCAGCGCATTACCGACATCAAGTTCCAATCCTATGGTTGCGCTTCTAATATCGCTACCGGCTCAATCATCACCGAGCTGGCCAAGGGCAAAACTCTGGAGGAAGCTAAGCAGATTACGTGGAAGGAAGCTTCCGAGGCGCTGGGGGGATTGCCTCCCGTCAAGGCCCATTGTTCTGTGCTGGCGGTGGATGGACTGCGGGCGGCGATTGAGAATTACGAGGAGCGGCATGGGTTGGTCAAGGAGCGGGAGCCGACCACGGTCGAGTTCGTGCGCAAGCGGCTGAAGCGCGTGATGAACCCCATGACGGGTCTGGATGTGGTACGCACTAATCTGATCAAGAATATCGATGTCTCCAATGGAACGGTTGAGGTAGTGGTCAACCTGGCGCCGGATCATCAGTTTGCCAGCAACGTCAGCGAGGAGATTATGGAGAAGTTGGATCATCGCTGGGATGTGGATCAAGTGCTGGTCGATTTTGTTGGGTAGGAGGTAGACATGGCCAAGATTAAAGTGAATGTGGATGAATCGACGGCCTGTCCGATGGCCGATTTGAAGGTGGATTGCCGGGGTGAAACCTGTCCTGTGCCCCTGGTGGAGACGCGCAAGGCGTTGCGCAAGGCCGCGCCAGGTGACTTGGTAGAAGTTCTGGGAACACACCCTTCCTCTAAAAATGAGATACCTATGGCGGTGAAAGCTTTGGGGCTGGAGTTGGTGTGTGTGGAGGGGGATGAAAACGAGTGGAGAATATGCATTCGGCGATAGGGGGCGTAAATGGATCAGCAGAATAAGCCTGAGCGCGCGACCATCATTTTGCACAGCGGCGAGATGGATAAGGTCTACAGCGCGCTGATCATAGCCAATGGTGCTCTGGCGATGGGAATGGAAGCCTACATTTACTTCACTTTTTGGGGATTGCAGCGCCTACAGAAGGGCGCTCTTGAGAAAGGCTCGCTTTCCAAGATGAACTTTTTGGGCCTGGGGAAGTGGATGATCAAGCGCCGTATGAAGAAGGCCAACGTCGTCTCGTTGCGGAAGCTAATGGAGGATTTCAAGGAACTGGGCGGCCACGTTATGGCCTGTGATATGACGATGGAGATTATGGGCATCGCGCCCGAGGATTTAGAGCAGGAGTTTATCGACGATTATTGCGCTGTGGGGACGTATATTCAGGTGGCGCGTGACTCCACCGTCACCTTGTTTATCTGATGGAGGCCGAATTGGATGGGCGCATCCCATTGGTATACATCCAGGTCGATCCGCCCGTCTCCATCGAACCTGATCCCTTCGTCTTCTAGCATTGCTCTTTGCAAATCGCCTTCGGCCCGTCTTTCGGCCGCGCTGATGCGCCCTTGTGCGTTGATCACGCGGTGCCATGGAATGTCGGGACTGTCGGAGGTCCTCAAGGCCCACTCCACAGTGCGCGCCGCGTGTGGCTCGCCGAGCAAGCGAGCGATCTGCCCGTAAGTAGCCACCTTCCCCGACGGTATCTGACGCACGACCTGGTAGACGCGCTCGAAGAATTCCCCCGACATCATTTCTCCATCCCCTATA
>CAZANJ010000436.1:0-3097 GCA_964486415.1 uncultured Anaerolineales bacterium | reverse complement strand
TTAGTTGTTTGAAGGCGTTACATCCAGGTTACGGCTCTGTTTCGGCTGTGAAAGTCACCCCGTCGTATATCGCTCCTGGCGGACGGCACGTCCGGCGTGAGCAAAACGGGGTTACTTTTGCTCCAGTACGAAAAATCCCCTCTGTTGAAACCAGCAGAGGGGATTTTTATCAGTGCAGGGTTACCTATGTCGCCGCTGCTTCACTGTGACGCTTTTTGTTACGCGCGCGTATGACGGCCTTTGTGGCTTCTGCGGCGACCGCGGGCACCATCAGCAGCGGAAGTAGGACGACCCATTCTCGCAACTCGAGCGGCACTGTGTTGAAGATGGGGGTGAGGAAAGGAACGTAGATCGCGCCGAGCAGCAGAACGATGGAGAGCAGCACGGCGTACTGCATATACTTGTTGCTGAAAACGCCCAGGCGGAACAAGGAAGCGCGCTCCGAGCGAGCGGTGTAGGCGCGTACCAGCTCCGAGGCCGAAAGCGTGACGAAAGCCATCGTCTGGGCCAGCATCGGGTTCGCTGGGTCCCAGGCTTTCCCGATGTAGTAAGCGATCAGCACCACGGCCGTGATGGCCACAGTCTGTACCCCAATCCCCACTCGCATCAGCCGATTGATGATCGGCTCGCGCACCGGGCGCGGCGGCTGCTCCATAATATCCGGGTCACCCTTCTCCAGCCCCAGCGCCAACGCCGGAGCGCCATCGGTGAGTAAGTTGAGCCACAGTAGCTGGATCGCGGTCAAGGGCGGACTGGAGCCGAAGAGTGTCCCCAGAAATAGCACCATAATCTCCGCCAGGTTACAGGAGATCAGGAAGTAGACGAACTTGCGTATGTTGGAGTAGATAATGCGTCCCTGCTCGACAGCCGATACGATAGAGGCGTAATTGTCATCGGTGAGCACCATGTCGGCCGTCTCCTTGGTCACGTCGGTGCCCGTGATGCCCATCGCCACGCCGATGGAAGCGCGTTTGAGCGCCGGCGCGTCATTTACGCCATCCCCCGTCATCGCCACCACTTGATCCCTCTTCTTCAGCGCCTCGACGATGCGCACCTTGTGCTGGGGAGAGACGCGGGCGAAGACATCCAGGTCATCTATTCGTGTGGCCAGATCTTCGTCGCTCAGCTTATCCAGCTCCGCGCCGGTGAGCACTCTCTGCTTGGCCTCGTCATCATCCTCAACCCGCATCAGGCCGATTTCCTGAGCGATAGCGCGGGCGGTGTCCGGATAATCGCCCGTGATCATCATGGTGCGGATACCGGCCTGGCGAGCCTTCTCCACCGCCGGCTTGACCTCCGGGCGGGCCGGATCGGTCATCGCCGTCAGCCCGATCAGCGAGAGATTCTTCTCGACCGTCTCGGGTTTCAGCTCTGGGGCGGTATCTGATTGTCCTGGGACTTCTTCAAGGTGACGGTAGGCCACGGCCAGCACGCGCAGCCCCCCTTGCCCCAGGTCGCGGATGACATTCTCAATGTGCTGCCGTCGCCCTGGCGTGAGCGGTACGTCGACGCCCTCCTCCAGGATGGTATCGCAGAGCGGCAACATCACGTCCGGGGCGCCTTTGACGTAGGCCACATACTCGGCGCCGCCGGTTTCCTCCAGGCCACGGCCATCTCCACGATGGATGGTCGTCATGCGCTTGCGTTCGCTGTCGAAGGGAATCTCGGCCACGCGGGGCAGACGTTCCTCCACTTCGTCGCGCCATAGGTCCGCTTTGGCCGCAGCGACCACCATCGCGCCCTCGGTTGGATCACCCACCATGCGGTATCGCTCTTTGTCTTGAGCTTCGCCTTCAGCCTCTGGCGGCAGGTCGGTGGCGGGTTCCAGCTGAGCGTCGGAGCAGAGCAGCCCGCCGGTGAGCAATGCCAAAACCTCTGGATGGTCACGCGGCTTGGCCCGCTCGCCGTAGCTGGTGAACTTGCCCCGGGGCTGATACCCCTCGCCGCTCACGTCCAGCCGCAAATTTGCCACGTATAGTCGCACCGCCGTCATCTCGTTCTGAGTCAGCGTGCCGGTCTTATCGGAGCAGATGACCGTCGCGCTGCCCAGAGTCTCCACTGCTGGCAGGCGGCGGATGAGCGCGTGGCGTTGCACCATCTCCCGCATTCCCAGCGCCAGACAGATCGTGACCACGGCTGCTAGCCCTTCCGGCACGGCGGCGATGGCCAGGCTGACCGCTATGATGAACAGGTCGACGATCTCCTGCCGGGTGTGTACCAGATATGGCCCCAGCCCCTCGCTGGCGATCAGGGAGAGGTTAGTGTCCTTGATGATGGCCTCGATGAAGACGATGCCACAGATGATCAGTGCGCCCCATCCCAGCCAGCGCCCCAGCTGATCCAGGCGCACCTGGAGTGGGGTAGGTTCCTCCTCGTAGGACTGGATCATCTCAGCGATGAGGCCGATCTCCGTCTCCATACCGGTGTTTACCACCACGCCCGCTCCGCGCCCATAGGTGACCGTGGTGCTCATGAAAGCACAGTTGTGCCTGTCGCCCAGCGGGGCCTCTTTCGATAGAGTCCCTTCGGCCCGTTTCTCCACCGGCACCGACTCGCCTGTCAGGGAGGCCTCGTCGATCTTGAGATTGACGCTCTTGATGAGCCGCAGGTCGGCCGGCACGTAGTTGCCCGCCTCCAGGAATACGATGTCACCGGGAACCAGATCCTGGGCCCGCACCGTCACCCGGTGGCCGTCGCGCAGCACGCGGGCTTCGGGCGCGGCCATCTTCTTGAGCGCCGCCAGAGCCTCCTCCGCCTTGCTCTCCTGAACCACGCCCAGCACCGCGTTGAGAATCACGATGGCCATGATCGCGCCGGCCTCGATCACCTCGCCCAATAGCAGGGAGACTACGGCAGCGACGATCAGCATAATGACGATAAAATCGTCGAACTGCCTTAGTAACAACTGCCAGAAGCCGGGTCGGGGCTGTTCCGCCAGTTCGTTAGGCCCGTATTTTTCCAGACGAGCTTCCGCTTCCTCCGAAGAAAGGCCAGACTCTAGGTCGGTCTCAGTCGTTTCGGTCGTTTGTTCGATGGACAGGTTATGCCATGCTTTTTTCTCTGTTTCCATGCCCTCCTCACTGTGTGTCGGGATGTT
>CAZANJ010000435.1:0-3113 GCA_964486415.1 uncultured Anaerolineales bacterium | reverse complement strand
GGAACGTACCACTAGCACCGTCTGTTCACGGCGGTGCGGCTATATTTCCAAGTCCTGTGGTCTCGCGGGCCTGCTCGATCTGGGCCTGCACTGCCGCTGGCGCTGTGCCGCCCACCACGCCCCGCGATTCCACAGAGCGCTCAAAGTCGAAGACCTCGTACACATCCTCGGCGAAGGCCGGGTGGATTGTCTGATACTCGGTCAGCGCAAGCTCTTTCAGGGAGAGGCTCAGTTCCTCAGCCCGCTTTACGACCTGCCCCACCAGGTGATGGCTCTCGCGAAAGGGCACCCCCTTGCGCACCAGATAATCGGCCAGATCGGTGGCCAGCATTCCATCGTCCAGCGCGGAGGCCATGCGGTCGGCCCGCACCCGCAGCGTGCGCACCACGCCAGCCGCGATGGGCAGCTCCAGCTTCAGCGTGTCGATGGCGTCGAAAAGCCCCTCCTTGTCCTCTTGCAGATCCTTGTTGTAGGCGGTCGGCAGTCCCTTCAGGATCGTCAATAGGCCGGTCAGATGGCCCACTATCCGCCCGCTCTTTCCGCGCATCAGCTCCAGCGAATCGGGATTCCTCTTCTGTGGCATCAGGCTGGAGCCTGTGGCGTAGGCATCGGCGATCTCCACGAAGCTGAATTCGCGGCTGGCCCAGATGATGAGATCCTCCGCCAGGTTGCTGAGGTGAACCTGGGTCAGCGCGGCCCAGTTCAGGAACTCCACCAAGTAGTCGCGATCATTTACCGCGTCGATGCTGTTCTGGCTGATGCTCTCGAAGCCCAGAGCGGCGGCCAGAGCCGTGCGGTCGATGTCGAAGGGGTTTCCGGCCAAGGCCCCGGCGCCGAGTGGGCAGACGCCCATACGCTTCTCGATCCCGATCAGCCGCTCATAGTCGCGCTGGAACTTCCAGAAGAAGGCCAGCAGCCAATGGCTGAAGAGGATCGGCTGCGCCTGTTGCAAGTGTGTGTAGCCGGGCATCAGCACGCCCAGGTGGGCCTCGGCTTGCTCGATGATGTCCGCTTGCAGATCGCGCAGCATCTCGCGCAGCTTGGCCGATTCTTCCAGCAGGTAGAGCCGCATATCGGTCGCCACTTGATCGTTGCGCGAGCGCCCGGTGTGGAGCTTGCCCGCCGTCGGGCCGATCAGTTCGCCCAGGCGACGCTCGACGGCGGTGTGGATGTCCTCGTCCTCGGGCTGAATCTCGAACGCGCCGGAGTCGAACTCAGCCCGCACTTGCTCCAGCCCAGCGGCGAGTTGCTCGTGCTCCGCCTCGGTGATGAGCCCCGCGCTAGCCAGCGCCCCCGCGTAGGCGCTGCTGCCCGTGATGTCCGCGGCGTACAGCCGCCGGTCGAAGCGAATGGAGTCGTTAAAGCGTTTCATCAATGCGTCCGTCTCTTCTGCAAATCGTCCGCCCCATAGGGTCATATCGTCTCCTTGATTAGGGAGTATGGAGGATGGGTAATGTAGCATTCCTCATACTCCCTACTCCTTACTCCCGACTCTATCAGTCGCGCTTGAACTTGGCGTAGTCGGGCGCTGAGAGTTCGGCTGTATCGCCGTTCTCCAGATCGACCAGGGCCTTCACCTTGAGCGGCAGGCCGAAGAGGTTGATGAATCCCTCGGCGTCGCTCTGATCGTAGACGTCGTCCTGGCCGAAGGTGGCGAATTCCTCGCGGTAGAGGCTGAGGGGCGATTTGCGGCCCACGACGCTGCAATGGCCCTTGTAGAGCTTGACCTTCACCTCACCGGTCACCCGCTCCTGTGTCTTGGCGACGAAGGCGCGTAACGCTTCGTGCAGGGGGGTGAACCATTTGCCGTAGTAGACCAGCTCGGCGAAACGATTGGAGACCACCTCTTTGTAGTGCAAGGTGTCGCGATCCAGGCAGATCGACTCCAGGCCCTGGTGCGCGGTGTAGAGGATGGCGCCGCCCGGATTCTCGTAGACGCCGCGCGACTTCATGCCCACCAGTCGGTTCTCCACCAGATCGGTGCGGCCCACGCCGTGAGCGCCGCCCGCTTCGTTGAGGTGGGTCAGTAGCTCCACCGCTCCCATTGCCTTGCCATCGACGGCCACCGGCATGCCCTGCTCAAACGCCAGAGTCAGGTAAAGGGGCTCATCGGGGGCCTTCTCCGGCGCTGTGGTGAGCTGGAACATATCCTCCTGGGGCTCAGACCAGGGATTTTCGAGATCGCCGCCCTCGTGGCTCATATGCCAGATGTTGCGGTCGCGGCTGTAGATCGATTTGGAGGTTTGCTGGACGGGGATGTTGTGCGCTTGAGCATATTCGAGCGCGTCCTCGCGGGAGCGAATATCCCATTCGCGCCAGGGAGCGACGACGTCGAGGAAGGGATTGAGCGCCTTGACGGTCAGCTCGAAGCGCACCTGGTCGTTGCCCTTGCCGGTGCAGCCGTGAGAGACCGCGTCGGCATCCTCCTGCTCGGCGACTTTGACCAGGTGTTTGGCGGTGACGGGGCGTGCGAACGAGGTGCCCAGCAGGTAGAGGCGCTCGTAGATGGCGCCCGATTGCATTGTGGGGAATGCGTAGTCGGTGAGGAACTCCTCGCGGAGGTCGACGATGTAGGATTTGCTGGCGCCGCTGGCCTTGGCCTTCTCCTCCAGCCCGATCAGTTCTTCATCGCCCTGTCCCAGGTTAGCCGTGAAGGTGACCACTTCGCAATCGTAGTTTTCCTTCAGCCAGGGTACGATAACCGACGTATCGAGACCGCCGGAGTAAGCCAGAACCACTTTGTTGAGTTTGCCCTTCATTTTATTTCTCCTTATTTGTTTTGTAATTGATGAGGCGCTGACAAGCGAAAGCGCGATGGAGACCCATCGCGCAAAAAAAAGAGCCCGCCTCCATCTGGAGGCGGGCTTGCTACCGATGCTCAAACAGCCCAGAAGAACCTACCCAGACGGGGTGGCTGGCTCCTCTCGGGCTCGTCGTGCGGCTGATGTAATCAAGTGAAAATCTATCATGTTTATTCTCCAAACGCCACTGTAAAAGTTACCATGAAATGGAGCGCTTGTCAAGCGATTACGTGGGCCGTAGTCAGCGGCGCAAGTACCACCAGATGAGGAGTGACAGGGCGACGGCGATAAAGACGATTGCCAACGTGGGAA
>CAZANJ010000434.1:0-3115 GCA_964486415.1 uncultured Anaerolineales bacterium | reverse complement strand
TGCGGTTCAACATCTTCTGTCTCCTCCTTTTGATGTAGCGCTTGCAAACTAACCATTTCGGTCTATCCAGGCCACCTGTGCAAAACCAGGCAATGAACTGTCAAGATCATAAAACTTTGCCCGAAATTCGGCATTCAATCCAATGTCACCATTTCATAGTCTAGAGAGGTATCCACCAGGTGAATATAAAGTTTCTGCTCGACTTCGTTTCCGGTCATCCAGGCCGCACGATTGTCCAGGAGAAATGCGTCATCTCCACGATGCAGGTGGTGCTCGTCAGTGATCAAGGCGGCAGCGTGGAGCACATTTCCTTCGTCGTCGATGACCATCCCATGTACACCGTTAAAGGTGTCAGAGTAATCGCCCGTGTTGAGCCATTCTTCCCAGAGAACCACATACTGGTCTCCACCCATACCAACCAGCTTGGGCCGTTCTGCATGTAAATTCGAACTGGTCGAATAATGAGTCAACCACCGCAGCCGATTTGTATACTGCTCACCACATGAGGTAACAGTCAAAGTGTCTGGCAAACTCGGATCGATGCTGTTGTCGCTGCTATTGACCCGCACGATGGCCAGGTTGCGCGGCCCGTCGATTGTGCTTCCTGTGTCAGCGCTGTCTTCTGTCGCAAACAGTGCGATATAGCCATAAGTCGGATCGTTCTCAATCAGCGCGACGTCGCCCAGCCTGGTGCGGGTATTGTTTTCCCCCAGGTCTCCCTTGATATGAAAGAGCGGATAGGAAGTGTGATTCCGGCCGAATACGATGTAGCGAGGATACGCATCCCCCAGATGATGCTCGATGATTCCTTCCCCATCGTACAGCAACCGCTGGTCAAAAGAGTGACTGACCCAGACGGAGGAGGTTCGGGTGACGGCGCCGCTGGTGGCGTCCAGCCGGGTAGAAAGCGCCTTCTGATGGCGCGTGCCGCCGATATTCCAGTCTGGATCCGTGTTGATGCCATGCACCAATGCTATCTCGTTTCCGCCTACCGCCAAGCGGGATGTGGAAGCCACCATCGGGTTGATGATCATCTCCGCATTACTATTGTAGGCGTATCGGGCTGTATCCAGGTCGATGTTAAATTGGATATTTACCGCCGAGTCCAGCTTTATCACTCGGACAATGTCGCTGCGGTAAGTGTCGGTCGGTGGGTAAGTGGGGTCCACTATGTCGTCTTCATCCACGCCGGTCGCGTAATAGCGGTTGCCAGCGCCATCGTTTGCTAAACCCATCACCCGATCCAGCATGGGTGTATCTGTGAGCGCTTGAGTGATCCCATATCCGGTTGAGTAAGGCTCAATATGCAACAACACGGCATTCCAGGCAGATTCAGGGTCATAATCCTGGGCCAAGACGTCCAGTTCAACGCCGTTTGATGCTACGATGATCTCCGGCGTCTTCCCATACCTGGTGGTCCAACTAGAGGGTCCGCCCAAGTCATTCAAGTTAGCGTCAAACGGAGTCAGTACCGAGGAAACAGGGATGGGGAGATCGGATTGAGGCGGGGCGACGGTGATATAATTCGACTTCACCTCTTCGTCGCTACCGCCTGGCCCGCTGATTGTCAAGGTGACGGTGTAGGTCCCTGTGGTCACGTAGGTGTGAGCCGGGTTCTCCATCGTGCTAGTGAAGCCATCGCCGAAGCGCCACAGGCTGGAAGTGTATGCGCCACTGGATTCGTTGGTGAAGGTCACGGTCAGTGGGGCTGTGCCGGTGAGGGGTGAGGCGGTGAAGTCTGCTCGGATTGGTTCGTAGTCGCGCACGACGAGGGGCAGGTAAATCCGATGAGACGATCCAGGTCCAAACAGACCGAAGAGACTGAGATGGCAGATAGGGACCTCAAGCACATTGTTGGCCGTGTCACGGGTGTAGGATGGCACCGGATCGCAGGTCTGCGCTGCATTCTGCCACTCGCTGCCTGTCCACCACCACAAAGCCAACTCACTCTCATCTGTCACTGCTTGTACATCATCGTCGCTGTAATGTATGGTCACCGTCACCGGCGCGCTGAAGATGAGACCTGGCTGCAGGCTGCCGTTCTGATAAGCTTCCAGATCGAAAGCATGGCCAGCAAAGGCCAAACCTATCTCATCGGTAGCCAATGTTGGCGTCAAGATAATCGTTGTAGTCTGAGGCACTGAACCGGAGGGAAAATCCAACGTGGTGGTCAGACCCTGAGTGTCGGTGTAGATCAAGCGGGTGGCTATGCTGGCTGTGCCGGACATCTTTAGTGTGGTCGAGATGGGGCCGGGTAGAATGGTGAAATCCTGCCCCGTGGCATCCGGCGGCACGCTGACCGTGCGCGTGGGCGGCTCGAACGTCCAGTCGTTCTTGGCTGAGGATTCAGCCGTGGGCGTGAGGGTGTAGGTGCCGGTGACGAGGTCGGTGATGGTGTAGACGCCGCTGGCGTCCGTAGTGGTGGAATAATCCGCCCCTGCCGAGACGGTGACATTGGAGATGGGATGGTCGCTACTATCGTGTATGTGTCCAGAGAGAGAGAACAATCCTGCCCCAGTGTATTGCAAGATAGGTAAGCCTCCGCTCCCATCAGCCGTGTATGTGTAGCTGTCGCTGACGTGGATGTCATCGGCATACCCTAGCGTGTCGTAATATCCGACTTCGGTGGGGTGGGCCGGGTCAGAGATGTCCAAGGTGGTCAGCCTCGATCCCTCGCCGATGTAGGCATAGTTCCCCTGCACAAAGACCTCATTAGCGGTTACCCCGATATGCCCCACCAATTCCACGTTTTCAGCGTTGAATTGAACCGCTGAAGGTTCCGTTGCAGCCGCTGTGCTTCCCTTTTCATTTAAGGGCACACTGAGGTGCGCTACATCGCTTTCAGCGCAGTTCAGCGCACCCGGCGGTTCCGCCGCCCGCGTCAACGCAGGATCACCAATCAGCAAGAGCGGTAACAACAGCGCGAGAACTACCAATCCTTTGAACATCCTTCGAGCCTTCATTTTTGATCTCCTTTTGTCTGAGTAAGCGAACCTACGAATACAAGGACTTTGAAAACACAACCTTGAGCTATATCATACCATATCTATCTGGCAGTCGCCGCTGAAGGGCCTGGTTGTCCGGCGCTGTCAAAAGTCTCTCCCGCAGTTCCTCA
>CAZANJ010000433.1:0-3143 GCA_964486415.1 uncultured Anaerolineales bacterium | reverse complement strand
ACTAGAGCACCTTTGATCAGTAGCCCGTTCCAGTTCCAGATCCCGTGTGTCTATAACATCGTGTCCTAGCTGTTGCAAAAATCTCTTGGTCTGCACGCGTAAGTTCTGATCGAGGAGAAAACGCATACTAAGAGCCTGCCGTTACCTGCTCACGCCCCCATGGCACGTATTCTTTGAAAGGGATAATCTCTTCTTTCTTGATTACTGAAACAGCATACTCAATGGCAGCCACCACGTCTTCATAGCTCAACTCAGGATACCCTTCCAGAATATGTCCGATAGTGTATCTTCCTGCCAACTGGCTTAGGATGTTGGTCACCATAATACGAGTATCCGCGATACAAGGTTGACCATGACACACTTTAGGATCAATACTGATGCGTCCAAATTTCCTCGCTTTCATTGGTTACCCTTTAGCACAGGTGATCAAGAGTTTGTCATTTGCTCATTTGCCGCTTCTACTTCTGCTTCTTCTTCAACTTTAGCTGCTTGGAAGAGCGAGAGCGTCTTTGCCGCAGCTCCGGATGCCTGCGCCACTGTCTCTGGAATGTCCTGTGGCCCCAGGTCTGCCCCGGCCAGGAAAATGCCTTGCACTTTGCTTTCCACCGGGGTCATTTCTCCGTCGGCTGCGTTATAAAATCCGAATGCATCCGCCTCTATGTTCAGCATATCCGCAACCTGGTGGCTTCCCGCCGAGGGGATGATGGCTGATGCCAACACTACCATGTCGGCGGCGATCTCTATCTTGCGCCCGGTCAGCGTATCCACGCCCCAGACCATCACTTTGCCTGTGTCCGATTGGGGAAAGACCTTGGAGACGCGCCCACGGATGTAGACCGTGTGATCCTCCTCCATGGCGCGGTTGACAAATTCCTCGTATCCCTTGCCGCCAGCTCGTATGTCCATATAGAACACGTAGACCTGCCCGTCGGGCACGCGATGTTTATAGAGGATGGCGTGCTTGGCCGTGTACATACAACAGATTTTGGAGCAGTATGGCACGCCGTGTTCCGGGTTGCGGGAACCAGCGCATTGGATGAAAACGACCTCTTTGGGCACTTTGCGGTCGGATGGACGGACCACCTTGCCGCCGGTCGGCCCAGAGGCGGAGAGCAAGCGCTCGAATTCCAGCCCATCCATCACGTCAGGGTGGGACATGTATTCATAAGCGGCCACTGCTTTATCCTGATATAGCTCATAGCCGGTGGCGACGATGATGGCTCCCACGTCTACGTCGATAATTTCGGGCTGCATATCGTAATCAATAGCGTTTCTCTCGCAGGCTTGAGCGCATTTTCCGCAGGCCAGGGGGAAGAGTCCCAGACAAGCTTCAGGGTCCAGTCGATAGACCGCTGGGACTGCCTGGGGTGAGGGAATGTAGATAGCGTGGCGGGCGGCCAGCCCCCGATCGAATTCATTGGGCACGACAACGGGGCAGGCTTCGGCGCAGTCGCCGCAGGCTGTGCATTCATCCTCCAGCACGTAGCGCGGGTGACGCAGAATGCGCACGTGGAAATCCCCCAAGTTGCCCGCGACATCGATCACTTCGCTGAGCGTGAGCAAGCGGATGTTCGGATGTTGCCCAACCTCTACGGTGCGGGGCGTGAGGATGCACTGAGAGCAATCCAGAGTCGGGAAGGTCTCCGAGAGCTGCGCCATGTGGCCGCCGATGGAGGGCTCCTTCTCGACCAGGATGACCTCATAGCCGCTGTTGGCGATGTCCAGCGCGGCTTGCATCCCGCTGATCCCAGCGCCGATCACCAAAGCTCGATATTTCATGAGTTCAAACCCCAAGCTGCGATAAGCGACTTCGCATCCACGTAATGATCCTCAAGTCCCCAGTCCTCTTCCGGCAGGCCCAAAGCTATCGCCATCAACTGCGTGAAGTAAAGTGTCGGAATTTCGTTGCCCATAGGCCCGGCTTCCGTTTCACGCTGCGGGTAATCGAGGTTGAATTGGCAAAGTGGACAAGCGGTGAGGATGACTTGCGCGTCGTGCTCCCTTGCCGATGAGACGATGTCTTGTGAGAGTGTCTCGGAGACGTCTGGTTCCTTGACCGTCAGATAAGAGCCGCAGCATTCGATGTTATAGGGGAAATCTATCGGCTCTGCTCCCAATGCGCGTATCAAATCGTGCAGGATCACCGGATCCTCTGGATCGTCCAGTCCGATCTCATCATACGGTCGCAGGAGTAGACATCCATAGTAAGGGGCTATGCGCATTCCGGTCAGTGGATTTTTCACGCGCTTGGCCAGCTCATCCCAACCGAGATCATCCCGCAGTATCTCCAGAAAATGCTCGACTTGTAAATCACCCTCATAATCTTGCTCGGTGAACCAATTTATACGTTCCAGCATATCCGGGTCGCGGTCCAGTAGCGCCTGTGAGCGGCGCAGGACGTTGAAGCAGATGGAGCAAAGCGTTGTCACGCGCTCACCGGCCTGTTGTGCTTGATAGAGAATGCGCGTCGGTGCGATGAGGGCCATCGAGTCGTCCAACATCAATGGGAAAGTCGCGCCGCAGCATTGCCATTCGGAAAGCTCCTCCAGAGGGAGCCCCAACGACGCCGCCACAGCTCGCGCTGAGCGGTCATAGTTTTTTGCTTTAGTGGAAAGTGTACAGCCTGGGAAATAGGGTATACCCATTACTTACTCCAATTTACTTCATGTACTTCCGACATCCCCCGACAATTGCCAGTTGTGGCATTTCTTGCAGTAGCTCCGCTGGTAGCGTGTTCAAATCCAGTTGTGCGATGCCTTTACGCAGAGCGATCTGTCGCAATGCCTCCATCAGTCGAGGCAGGTCCACTCCTTTCGGGCAGCGCGTGACACACGTCAGGCAGGAAGCGCAGATCCAGATGGTATTACTCTCCAGCACTTCTTCCATACCTAACTGGGCCATTCGAATAACCTGACTGGGTAGAATGTCCATCATCGCCACGACCGGACAACCCGCGCTGCATTTGCCACATTGATTGCAAGCCAGCAGGTCTTGCCCGCTGATCTCCTCTACTTGTTGCACAAAAGGGCCTTGCACCTTATCGATCGATATCTGAGTTCTCATAATCTCTCCATGCGAATGTAGAATGAAGAATAGCGAATGAAGAATGTAACTGCTCAGACCCTGCTCAGAGGGGGTTTGCA
>CAZANJ010000432.1:0-3143 GCA_964486415.1 uncultured Anaerolineales bacterium | reverse complement strand
AGAGTTGCTCATAATTTGTATTTGACTTTACTTTACCAGTAGGTATAATTGCTATCCTGTGGGCGCGTCTAGCACCACAATGAGACTTTGTCTCTTTCTAGCTGTGTTTTTCACTTACAGAAGCATTGAACCGCTCACGGGAGTCGAGGCCTCGTTATGGTACTAGCTGCGAGTGTTTTTTTTGACCAATGTTTAAGTTAGTTTACAGGAGGAAAAGTTGTGACTGAGAAGTGGGTATATTTATCACGTTCGGCCAAGGAAGAACTGGCCAAAACTTTGGGCCATGAACCCGATATTCTTGAGATGAAAGAGGTACTCGGTGGTAAGGGGGCCGGCCTAGCTGCTATGACTGCATCCGGTGCACCGGTTCCCCCGGCTTTCACAATCACCACCAGGGCTTGCACCGAATATATGGAGAGCGAGGATTTCTCCGAGGGGGTTTGGGAGCAGACCCTTGAAGCGTTGGAGGATGTTGAGGAGCAGACTGGGAAGAAGTTCGGAGATACTGAGAACCCGCTTCTGGTCTCAGTGCGCTCCGGTGCACGGGTATCGATGCCCGGGATGATGGATACGGTTCTCAACTTGGGCCTCAATGATGATACTCGTGATTCATTGATTGAACTGACAGACAACGAGTGGTTCGCCTACGATGCTCATCGACGTTTCATTAGCATGTTCTCCGACATCGTGATGGGCTACAGCCGACTTCACTTCGAGGAGAAGCTGGAGGAGTTGAAGGAGGAAGAGGGTGTTGAGCTGGATACCGAGGTGAGCCTCGAAGGCCTGAAGCAATTGGTCGGTGAGTATAAGGCGATGTACAAGGAGCGCTTTGGCGAAGAGTTCCCCACCGATCCTTATAAGCAGTTGGAACTCTCGATCAAGGCGGTTTTTGATTCTTGGAATGGCGCGCGCGCCGTCGCCTATCGCGAGCACGAGGGCATCCCTCACGATTGGGGCACAGCCGTCAACGTGCAGACGATGGTCTTCGGCAATATGGGCGATGACTCCGCGACCGGCGTGGCCTTCACCCGCGACCCCGCCACCGGTGAGCACGAATATCTGTACGGCGAGTTCCTGCCCAACGCACAGGGCGAGGATGTCGTGGCCGGCATCCGCACTCCGCACCGCATCAGCCTCCAGGGTTCCCGTGAATGGGCGGAGGATCGGGGCATCCCCGAAGAGGTACGCGCCGAGAAATACTACAGCCTGGAGGAAGCCATGCCCGCGGTCTACGAGGAATTCGTCGAGATCACGGACATGTTGGAACACTACTACCAGGATATGCAGGACGTGGAGTTCACCATCGAGCAGGGCAAGCTCTGGATGTTGCAGACCCGCACGGGTAAGCGCACCGGCGCCGCTCACGTCAAGATCGCCGTCGATCTTTGTGATGAGGGCGTGATCGATAAGGAGACCGCGCTAACTCGCGTGGAGCCGATGCACGTGGAGTTGCTCATGCGCCCCAGCTTCGACCCCAAGGCCGAGAAAGAGTTGATCGCTCATGGGTTGAACGCTTCGCCCGGCGCTGCGATGGGCGTTGCGGTCTTCACCGCCGAGCGGGCCGTGGAACTTGCTGAAGAGGGCAAGGACGTCATCCTCGTCCGCCCGGAGACGGTGCCCGACGAGGTGCCCGGTATGTTGGCCTCCCAGGGTGTCCTGACCCAGAAGGGGGGCGCAACATCCCACGCCGCTGTGGTCGCCCGTGGCAGCAACCTGCCCGCGGTGGTCGGCTGTGAGGAGATCACCGTCCAAGCCGACAAGGGGCAGTTCCTTACTGACGACACCATCGTCAAGGAAGGGGAGGTCATTTCCATCGACGGCTTCAACGGTGAGGTTTACCGGGGCGAAGTGCCCATGATTGAGGCCAAGTATGAGGATCAGAAAGAGCTGATTGAGCTTTTGAGCTGGGCCGACGAGGTGCGTGAGTTGGGCGTGCGTGCCAACGCCGACCTGGAGCAGGGCGCCAGACGTGCGGTCGAATTCGGCGCCGAGGGCATCGGCCTGGCCCGCACCGAGCACATGTTCTTCGACGATCGGGCCCGTGAGGCCGTTGTCCGTATGATCCTGGCCGACACTGATGAGGAACGCCAGGCCGCTCTCGACGAGATGCTTCCCTTCCAGGAGAAGGACTTTGAGGGCCTCTTCGAGGCGATGGACGGCAAGCCGGTGATTATGCGCCTCATCGACCCACCGATGCACGAGTTCCTGCCCTCTCGTGAGGAGTTGATCGAGAAAGTCACCGAGTTGCGTTGCACTGACCCCGATTCACCCGAACTGGAGGAGAAAGAGGAAATGCTCCAGGTGGTCAATGGGCTCTGGGAAGTCAACCCGATGATGGGCCTGCGCGGTTGCCGCGCCGGGCTGATGTACAGGGGCCTGACGGAGATGCAGACCCGGGCTTACTTCCAGGCCGCTTGCCGCTGCGCCGAGCGCGGCGTCGAGGTGATCCCGGAGGTGATGATCCCCCTGGTTGGTCACGTCAACGAGCTGGAGCTAGAGCGCGAGAAGCTGGAGCGAGTGGCACAGGAGGTAATGGAAGAGGAAGGCGTTGAGGTCGAGTATATGTTCGGCACGATGATTGAGGTTCCGCGCGCGGCCCTCACCGCCGCCGAGATCGCCGAGTACGCCGATTTCTTCTCCTTCGGCACCAACGACCTGACCCAGATGACCTTCGGTTACAGCCGTGACGACGCCGAGGGCAAGTTCTTGATGAAATACGTGGAAGGCTTCGAGACCGGCGAGCTGGACCCTGAGGGCGAACCGGTCAAGTTCCCCATCCTGGAGGCCAATCCCTTCCAGAAGCTGGATCAGACCGGCGTGGGGCGCTTGGTGAAGATCTGCGTGGATGAAGGCAAGGCTGCGGATCCCGACCTTGAGATCGGCATTTGTGGCGAGCATGGCGGCGAGCCAAGCTCTATTGCCTTCTGTCATCGCGCTGGGCTGGACTACGTGAGCTGTTCTCCCTATCGCGTGCCGGTGGCGCGATTGGCGGCTGCGCAAGCGGCGCTTCAGGATAAAGAATAGCACGTTGCCCGTTTTATAGACCTGTGTGGCAGGTGGCCTGAGAGGCTGCCTGCCATTTTTTTGTCTCTGCTCAGCAATCAATTCCTAATTTTAGGGTCGCGAATCTCCAGGAGAGCGGG
>CAZANJ010000431.1:0-3154 GCA_964486415.1 uncultured Anaerolineales bacterium | reverse complement strand
CTCGCCCCCCTCACCGCGCAAGCCGCGCCCTACGAGCTAATGGTGAATGGAGAATAGCCCTTGTCATCTAAATAACACGGATTAGGGTAGTAGGCCAACCCCTGTTGGCCGTTTGAGGGTCAGAACCGCCCAACGGGGGTTGGGCTTCTACCCCCAAGGTGAAGTCCGTGCTAATTACACTTCAAGGGGAGAATAGTGAATGGAGAATTGCAAACTTACAACTTCTGTGGTAAAATGGCCTCAATCTCAGGAGAAAAATATGGGCAACGTGAGTGATATAAAACTATATTTTTATTGCATCTGTCTGGAGCGAGGGCCTTAATCGCCTAAGCTCTGGGCATAACGTTTCCCCCCAGGCCAACCTGAGCCGGCGGCACAGCCCTCGCAGTTCCGGTGTGAGGAACCTCGCCCGCAGGCGAAGGTTGGCCTTTTTTTGTCCGTATTTTGGCCTGGGCATCCTGGGAGGAAGCGATGTATCAGCCGTATCCCACCGCAGTTCAGGTTTACCCCGCAGCAATCGAGAAAGCAGAAGATAAAAACGAGAGCCCCGGCGCCAACGGGCGCATGCACAGCGACCTTACCGCCACGAGGCCACTCTTTCAACCCCAGCGTCAGACCCACCCCGTCATCTCCCTGATCGGTCACACTCCCTTGGTGCGCCTAACCCGCGTCACCGACGGAATTTCACCCGCCGTCTCCATCTACGCCAAACTCGAGGGGCTCAACCCAGGGGGATCGGTCAAGGATCGCACGGCATTGTCCATCGTCCGGGAGGCGCTGCGGGATGGAGCGTTGGCCCCCGGCAAGACGCTGCTCGACGCCACCTCTGGCAACACCGGCATCGCCTACGCCATGCTGGGCGCTGCGTTGGATTTTCCGGTACGATTGGCCTTGCCCGCCGACGCCAGCCCGGAGCGATTGCAGATACTTCAGGCTTATGGGGCGGAGCTGACCCTGACCGATCCCGCCGCCAGCACCGATGGAGCGCGCCATTTCGTCGGCGAGCTGGCAGCAGCCGAGCCGGGCCGGTATTTCTACGCTGACCAGTACAACAACCCGGCCAACCCATTAGCCCATTACACCACCACCGGGCCGGAGATATGGCGACAGAGCGGGGGAAAAATCACGCACTTCGTGGCCGGGCTGGGCACCTGCGGCACGATGGTGGGCACAGGAAGCTACTTGAAAATGCGCAACCCGGTCCTACAGCTCGTAGGCGTGCAGCCCGCAGCTTCCCGGCACGCCATCGGCGGCTTGAAGCATCTGGCGACAGCCGAGGTCCCAGGTGTCTATGATCCTGCCCTGGTGGATCGGATGGAAGCGGTATACACCGACGAGGCGGAGGAGATGGCGCGGTTGCTGGCCCGCACGGAAGGGCTTTTCGTGGGAATATCGGCTGGAGCGGCCGTGGTCGCCGCGCTGCGGATAGCACGCCAGTTGGATCGTGGCGCAATCATAGCGCTGCTGCCCGACGGTGGCTTCAAGTATGCCAGTGCGCCGTTTTGGGCGGAGTAAACTGCCCAACGGCGGTGCTGCCCTCCGGCAATCGCGGAGCTGACGATCCGCTCGGAGCGCGGGAGAGATACGGCCCAATTTGGATCGCCAGATTCAAAGCTACAGCAAAAAGCCGCCGGAATGATCCGGCGGCTTTTTCATACTACTCGCTTATCATCAAACGTCACCAGGCACTCTTAACCTGAGCGTCCGTAGCCCTGGCCTTGGCCTTGTCCGCCCTGTCCACCTCTGCCGGCCCAAAACGGACGGCCCGTCTCGTCGCGCAGGAGCACGGTCTGACCGGTGGTGATATTCTCCAGCTTCGCCAGCTCGAACGTTTCCTCGTCGTAAAAGCCGCTCGCCTCCACCTGGTCTCCGATCTCGATGGCGATACCCTCACTCTCCCAGTACCACTCAGGGCCAGTGTGAATGGTGAGCTCCCCGTCGGCGGTCTCAATTGTCAGTTCATCGTCCACCAGAGAGACCACGCGGCCCTCAATCGTCATCCAGGTATCAACGGGGTGATCGCCGCCTGCATTTTCAAAGATCCTTTCCTCCTGAGCACCACCTGCTTGCCCCGCTCCTTCATTCCCTTGTCCACGGGACTCAGCCTGCTGTCCGCCTTGATAACCGTTGCCTGCCTGTCCCGACTCAGCGCTCCCCTCTCCACGGGCGGCCGGCCCGCCTTGATAGCCATTACTGGCCTGAGTTCCATCATTGTTCGAGCCATTGCGCGACGCGCTCGCTGCACTTCTCTGATTATAGCCTCCCTCGCCCTGCGCGATCACACGGTCATTTGAGCGAAAGAGGATGTAAGCTGATCCTCCAATCAACGCCACCACCAGCGTGGCGAGTAATACACCAGTAACAACTTTTGAAAACATCGTCATGCCTCCTATGTTCTATATCTCCAATCTCTTGTCAACTCTTGCTGGCGGATGATTCGCCCGCCAGGAACATCATAGTCTAATTCGTGGGACAAACTTCCGGGCTCCGCTTGCGTCCCTTCGGCAGAAAATTCTTGGTCATGCAAACAATCCAATTCCAATGCAAAATTAGGTGAACCATCACTCCGGCGATCATCACCAGGCTGACCCAGGTGTGCAAATCGCTCCAGGCCCAGTGGCTGATACCCGCGATCTCCGTCTGGAAAGTGGAATTACGCCCGCCTTGATAGCCCCCCGACCCGGCAAACAGTAAAATCATACCGCTGATGGCCGAGAGAATGAAGGCCAGAGCGATGATCAAATCGAGCCAGTAGTTCAGCTTCGTCTTGGACATTTTTTTCTCCTTGATTTTTAATATGCTGGGTAGCATTCAATTTCTGTTTGTTTCTCAACCCTACTACGCTCAATATGATAACATGGCTATGTAAAGATTTGATGAAAAATCGATGAAAAATCGATGAAAAATCGTATCTACTCAGCCCGCTCAAGCTGGGTTTGTAACCCAGCGTCTTTTGAAAGTTTTTGAGCAACTTGATGGAAGAAAAGGATTATGCTCGTTCAAAAATCGGGGGTTGCAAACCCCCTGTGAGCAGGGTCTGAGCAGTTACGAAAAATCGATGAAGAAACTCTGCAAGTGAAGAGGAAATAAGAAAGGCCAGACTAGTGGTACGTTCCAAAAGTTTTTGGGGTGATTCGTGCTTGTCACCCTCACC
>CAZANJ010000430.1:0-3156 GCA_964486415.1 uncultured Anaerolineales bacterium | reverse complement strand
CAAGCGGTTGATCAACTGGCCAATTGTGATTTTATACCCACAAGAAAGGTGAGGGAAAAATGAAAATGAGCACATATGTTAGGTTTTCTGTCACGCTGGGCCTAAGCCTGGCGGCGACACTTATCCTGTTGGTCGCCCTGAACGCAGGACCAGCCCGAGCGGCCACGCTCACGGTGGGGTCCGACGGCACGCACGCCACCATCCAGGCCGCCGTTGACGCGGCCAACCCTGGCGATACCATTCAGGTGCGGGACGAGACCTTCAACGAAAGTCTGATCATCACCAAGTCAGTGACGCTGCTGGGCGGGTATGAGGCCGGATTCGGCAGCCGCACCCCGCGCACCACCTACGTCGGCACGGTGCCGGGGCGCGTGATCGACATCCAGGGCGCCGGCATCGCGGTGACCATCGACGGTTTCGAGATCGCCGAGGGCGCCATCGTCGGCGGCAACGGCGGCGGCATCCACGTGGACGTGGAGGACGACAGCGTGGTCACCATCAACGACAACTTCATCCACGACAACAGCGCCGACGATGGCGGCGGCATCTACGCCGACGTGGACAATCGCTCTGATCTGCACATCACGGGCAACGACGTGATGACCAACTCCACCACTGACGACTACGCCGGCATCTACGCCAACGTCTATCTTTCGGGCACGCTCACGCTTGCGGATAACGACGTCGTGGGAAACGAGTCTGGAGACCGTTACGGCGGGCTGTACGCTTACGTGGCGTCCTTGAGCCGCTTTACAATCGAGGACAACCTGGTGATGAGCAACACCACCGCCGTCGATGGCGATCCCCTGCCCCCTTTGCGTTACTACGGCGGTTTCTACTTCCAAGCCAGGTACAATTCCCACGGCACATTCGACCGCAACCAGGTGATCGGCAACTACACCGACGACTATTACGGGGGCGGTTACGTCTACATATACTACAATTCCAGCACCACCTTTTACGACAACGAGTTCCGGAACAACACTGCTAATTACCAAAACTATGGCGGGCTATACCTGTACGTCTATGCCAACAGCCAGATCACGGGCGACAACCTGGTGCTGGCAGACAACACGGTTAACAACAGTAACAAAGACTATGGCGGGGGGTACATCTACGCCACCTACAACTCGACCATCGCGCTGCCCAACACACGGATCACGGGCAACCGGGCCGCCGATGACACCGGCGGGGCCTACTTCTATGCCTACGATCACAGCACGATCCGCGTGCCCGACCTTTACGTCTACGACAACGTCGCCGGGGGGGATTACGGCGGCGTCTACCTGAACGCCAGCGACGGCAACGATACCATCATCGCCACCAATGCCCAGGTGATCAGCAACACGGCGGTCAGCTCCGGCGGCGGCGGGTACGCCGAGGTCTACGATGGCGGTCTGCTCGATCTGACCGGCAGCCGGTTCGAGCGCAACACGGCCGGCGACGATGGCGGCGGCCTCTACGTCAGCGATATCGACGGCTTCTCCAGTCTGCTGCTGGGCCAAACTGAGTTCCTGACCAACACCGCTGCCAACGATGGCGGCGGCATCTATTTCTCCGCTGGCCCCGAATATGGCTCCTACTTGGAGCTGAGCGACACCGACTTCATCAGCAACACCGCCGAGAGCGGCGACGGCGGCGGGTTCTACATGGACGAGATTTATTACAACGCACCGACGACGGTGTCGGTCCAGGCCGATCACATGACCTTCGAGCGCAACGTGGCCGGCGACGAGGGCGGTGGGTTCTATCTCTACGAAGCCTACGATGGGCCGGGGCAATTGGTCTTCGACGATGGGGTCTACCGGGATAACGTCGCCGGTAGCAGCGGCGGCGGCCTTTACTGGTATGATTGCACCGAGGGTTGCCAGCTCTCGATGAGCCGCAACCTGTTTGAGGGTAACGAGGCTACATCCGGCGACGGTGGCGGCCTCTACTTTTACGAGGCTCAGTACGGCAGTCAGATCCACTTCGACGATAACGAGTTCCTGGACAATACCGCAGGTGATGAAGGCGGCGGGTTCTACAACTACTACTTCGCCTATGAAGGCTCGCTCGGCACCTTCGACCGTAACCTGCTGCGCGGCAACACCGCCGGCGGCGATGGCGGCGGCTTCTACAGCTACGGCTTTGGGTACGACGGGAGCAACGCCTCCTTCGACGATAACGTCATCGTGGACAACGTCTCCGATGGTGACGGCGGCGGCGTCTACATGTACTACCCGGCCTATGATGGCGTCACGCTGGCCTTTAACCGCAACGTCATCACCGGCAACCTGACCACCGGCGGCGACGGCGGCGGACTCTATATGGAGTACCTCGAGTACGGCGCGCGCGCCGAGTTCCGGGATAATGTCATCAGCCACAACGTCATCTCCAGCACATCCTCCTACGACGGCGGCGGCATCTACATCTACACCATCGACGAGGGCTCCACCGTCTGGATGACGGGCAACCAGATCAACGACAACATTGCCACAGGTGACGGCGGCGGTTTCTACATGGATGACTACGTCGACTATGGCTCAGTCTGGTATTTCTATGACAACGAGCTCCAGCGCAACTGGGCCGGCGACGCGGGCGGCGGCTGCTACTTTGACGATTACTGGTACGACGGATCAGTGGTCCACTTCAACCGCAACCTGGTCAACGACAACACTGCCCTGGGCGACTATGGCGGCTGCCACTTTTACGACATCAAGTACGCCGAAGTCGATTTCGTTGGCAACCAGGCCAACCGCAACACTGCCGGGGGTGACTATGGCGGACTCTACTTCGAGAGCGTCTACGACGGAGCAGTGATGCGCTTCTGGGATAATCAGATCATCGGCAACCGGGCCGGCATCACCGAGACGGCACGGGTCGGAACCCAGATCGTCGACGCGCCCACCCAGGTGCTCGGCGGCGATTATGGCGGGCTCTACATGGAGGATATCGAGGACGGCGGCGAGGTGGACTTCCGCCGCAACCAGGTGCTCTCCAACACGGCCTGCCTGGGCGGCACCACCGGCGGCGACTACGGCGGTATGTACACCGATCTGGATGGTAATGGACTGTTGACCATGATGGATAACACCATCGCCAGGAACGAAGCCCAGGGTAACCTGGGTGGATTCTATGCCGAGCTGTCCGATGGCTCGCGGCTGGTGATGGTGC
>CAZANJ010000429.1:0-3157 GCA_964486415.1 uncultured Anaerolineales bacterium | reverse complement strand
GGGTAAACTCATTCATTTTAACCTCACTTGCAACAAAATGGGTTGGGCATTAACATTTAACATCCTTCGACAGGGTTCCAATACCTTTTAGTTAAGACTTCCGCGCTTATCTAAACCTTATTGGGTTCAGGTCAGGTGACTACTCAGACCCCGCTCAGAGGGGATTTGCAATCCCCGATTTTTGAATGAAGCAAGCTACTTTTGGACAAAATACTGTTCAAAAGACGCCGGGTGACACACCCGGCTTGAGCGGCTGAGTAGATACCAGGTCAGTATTGTAGCACATTCCACAATAAAATCAATATCCATCTACTAAAAGGAAAGAGGTTTTCGAAGCGATTCAAAAATCGGCGGGTATTGAAACCCGCCCTACATCCTCTGGCTATGTAGGGCGGGTTTCAATACCCGCCGCCTTGGGGTTGATGGACTCACCCAATGCCACAGAACGCCTCTGGTGGCCTCTGGAGGGTCTTGGAATCGCTTCGAATCCCCGAAAGAGGGATGGCTTGCGAAAAAAAGCGGAGCAGGATAAAATGGAAAATGTCAGGGCTTGCTACCCTACACAAGTGCGGCAGGTATGGAAACCTGCCCTACATTTGATTTGTTTTGTAATTTTTCGAGTATCTACTCAGCCGCTCAAGCCGGGTGTGTCACCCGGCGTCTTTTGAACAGTATTTTGTCCAAAAGTAGCTTGCTTCATTCAGAAATCGGGGATTGCAAATCCCCTCTGAGCGGGGTCTGAGTAGTTAATTTTTCGACATAATTCGGGACTTAAAACTTGTTTAGGGTAGCGAAATGTCAGGATAAGATTGCATAACACACACGGAAACTCAAGGAAGGAGCGATGCATAGAGGGCCGCTCGAAATACACATTGGCGACAAGGTGCGTTTGCGCAAGCCACATCCCTGTGGGGGGTATGAGTGGGAAGTTACCCGCATCGGAGCAGACATAGGCATGCGTTGCCTCACCTGTGGGCGGCGTGTGATGCTCCCGCGCCGCAAGTTTGAGAGACAGGTGAAAAGAATCTTGGACGCGCCTGGCCCATAATCCAGGTGCTAGTAAAGGAGGGGATCAACAGTGGAAAAGAAGTTCAAAATCCTGCGCTTCATCGGTACCGTCTGGAAAATCTTGGCCTGGATTGAGTTGGTTGTCGGCGTCCTGGCCTCCATCGGCTTGCTGCTGACGGGCATCCTGGGCGGGAGCTTCGATATGATGCGCCAGTTCGGTCAACAGCCCGGCGGCATGGGCTGGGCCTTCGGCGCGGTCGGCGGTGTGATCGGGTTCATCGTGGCCATCATCCTCACCGTGATTTACTTCCTGGCGCTCTATGCCATCGGTGAGCTTATTTACCTGATGCTGGCCATCGAGGAGAACACGCGCCGCTCGGCCCAGTGGATTCAAGAGCAAGACGTGGTCTCACCGACATCCCTGTGAATGTGAGTCTTTGATGCCAAACAGCCCCGACCTGGGAAGGCCGGGGCTGTTGTGTTTTGGCCGTGTCGGCTATCTTACACGATGGCCTGTTCGCGGTCCGGGCCGACGCCGATAAGCGTCACCGGCAAGCCCACGTTCTCCTCGATGAAGGTTACATACCTTTGCGCTGCGGCGGGCAGGTCTTCGCGGCGGCGCACATCGGTGATGTCCTCCTCCCAGCCATCCAGCTCCTCGTAGACGGGCTCCCATTGGGCCAACTGGTCCACGCCAAACTCAGCCGGAAAATGCTTGGTAACCGAAGGTTGCACAGCCGAACTCGGCCGCTCACCATCGCGCTCGTAGGCCACGGCCACCTTGAGCCGCTCCAGGCCGCTCAGCACGTCCAGCTTGGTCAGCGCCAGCTCATCCAATCCGTCGATGCGGGCCGCGTAGCGCAGGATGACCAGATCGAGCCAACCGCAGCGGCGGGGACGGCCCGTCGTCGTCCCATACTCATTGCCCATATCCCGAATCTGATCGCCGACCTCATCCAGTAACTCGGTGAGAAACGGCCCCTTGCCCACGCGGGTGGTGTAGGCTTTGGCCACGCCGACGACGCGGGAGACGTATTTGGGGCCGAAGCCCAATCCCGTCAGCGCTCCACCGGCCACCGGCGATGAGCTGGTCACATAGGGATAGGTGCCGTGATCCAGATCGAGCAGCAGGCCCTGGGCGCCCTCGCAAAGCACCGTCTTTCCGGCCTCCAGCGCCTCACCCACCAGCGCCGATCCATCGACGAGATAGGGAGCCAGCCGCTCGGCATACTCGCGATACTGGGATGCGGCCTGTTCCGGCGAGAGCGGCTCCATACCGTAAAGCTCCAGCTTACGGTTGTGCTCCTGCACCCGCGCGGCGACGCGCTCGGCGAAGCGATCAAGGTCGCTCATCTCGCCGGCGCGGAGGTTGACGCGGGCGGCCTTGTCAGCGTAGGTCGGGCCGATGCCCCGCTTGGTGGTGCCGATGGCCCCCTTGCCGCGCGATGCCTCTCGCGCCCCGTCGAGAGCGCGATGGGTGGGCAGGATGATGTGAGCGGCCGCGCTGAGCTTCAGCCGCGCGGGGCTGACTTCCACACCGTGCTCGATCAGTTGGTCCAGCTCCGTGGTCAACGTCTCCGGGTTGACCACCACCCCGGCGCCGATGAGGCAAGTGAGATCGGAGAGGATCCCCGAAGGCGTCAGGTGCAGCTTGAGCGTGAGCCCTTCGGCGACGACAGTATGTCCGGCGTTGTCGCCGCCGTTGAAACGAGCGACGAGATCGGCCTCACGGGCCAGGTCATCCACCACGCGGCCTTTCCCCTCATCGCCCCACTGAGTTCCTAATACGATAATCGCAGACATCGCACTCCCTCCTGATAAACTCCCAGTTATTGAGGTGCAACGCACTTCTGAAAGAGCGTTGCACCTGAGTCATTCTAATCATACACGAGAAGGGGAAGCGCGTCAATCGATTTCCCCCAATGGGAAATCTCATCAACCCCAAGCGGCGAGTATGGAAGCTCGCCCTACATCCTCTGGCTAGGGATTTGGAAATAAATAACCTACTTGCGCCGCTTCCGCCGGATTGCCTTTTGGGTCATATGGCCCTTAGGGTGGTGTATGAGAAGGATCATAGATCTGCCCCCTGAAGGTGCGGGTTTTCGAAGCGATTCAAAAATCGGCGGGTATGGAAACCCGCCCTACATCC
>CAZANJ010000428.1:0-3175 GCA_964486415.1 uncultured Anaerolineales bacterium | reverse complement strand
GCCAGAGGATGTAGGGCGGGGTTCCATACCCGCCGATTTTTGAATCGCTTCGAAATCCCGCTCTACCGCGCCAGCCATTCGGCGGCGGCCTGGGGAAGGTTGGTGATCGAACCGCGCCGGATGGTGGGATCGGGCAACGATTCCAGGAAGAAGGGACCGTAGCTTTTGGTCAACAATCGCTTGTCGAAGACCGCCACCACGCCCCGATCGTTGCGCGTGCGGATCAGCCTCCCGAAGCCCTGCAAGAAGCGCAGGATGGTCTCCGGCACGGTGTAATCGCGGAAGGGATGCTCGAAGGTCTCCGAGCGGGCGGCGAAGATGGGATCGGAGGGCACGCTGAAGGGCAACTTGGCGATAGCGAGGCAACTGAGCGCCTCGCCGGGCACATCCACCCCTTCCCAGAAACTCCTGGTACCCAACAACACGCGCCGCTCGCCGGTGCGGAAATTATCCAGAAGCTGTGCGCGGGAGACACCCTCGCCCTGCGCTTGGACGGTGATGCCGGCCTGGGCCAAGGGGGCCTTGATGGCCCGCATTGTGGCCCGCAGTTGTCGATAGGAGGTGAAAAGTCCCAGCGCCCGCCCCTCGGTGGCCTTGAAGAGAGCGGCCATCCCCTGCGCAATCATGGACTGGTAGCCTCGATCTCGAGGCTCAGGGATGTCATCGATCACGTAGAACAGGGTCGAGCTCTCGTAATCGAAGGGGGACCCGACCGCCAGCTCATTGGCGTCCCAGGCGTGCAGCCGCTCGCGCAGAAAATCGAAGGTGCCGCCGGTGCGCAAGGTGGCCGAGGTCAATACCACCGACTCCTTCTTGTGGAACATGTGCTCATCCACCAACGGCCCGACGTGCAACGGGGCGGCGTGCATGCTGAGGTGACCGCTGTTCGGCCTCAGCTCCAACCAGTAGATGAGTGAAGCGGATGGATCGGTGATCATGTGGCTCGTCTGAGCCCGCACCTCTTCCAGGTGCTGCGCCAGGCCCAGCATCTGCGCTTGCAACTCCTCGGCGTCTGGGAGATCGTATGAAGCCACCAACTCCTCCAGGCCACCCGCCAGGCGCTCCAACTCCTTCACGGCGGCCTTCAGCGGCAGGTTGGCGTCATCCCACATAATTTCGACATCGTCCCAATCCGGCTGATAACGCAAACCGGAGGTGAGGCGCAAGCGGAAGGAGTAGCGGCTGCGCCGATTTCCCTTCTGATCCTGCACAAACTCCTCCAGACGGTCGAAGAACGCATCCACCTGGAACGAGGCCCGATCGGCGGCCTGGCCGATCTTGCCCAGGGAAAGCTCTACCTCTTCCATTATCTCACCCGGCAGATCGGCCTGACGGCAGCGGCCCAATATCTCGCCCAGCAATCCGGTCACGCGGCCAGCGCCGCTCACCCGACCGATCTCGCTCAGCAGACGGCGCATGCTGGTACGGTCGGTCTCGAAGCTGAGACCATCGGTCGTGGCCGATTCCAGATGGTGGGCCTCGTCCACGATGAGGTAGTTATACTGGGGCAAGGCGCGGTTCTGCACGGCCACGTCGGCCAGCAAAAGGGCGTGATTGACGATGATCAGATGGGCGGCCTCGGCGGCGCGTCGGGCGCGGTAGAAGTAGCAGACCCCTCTCTGGAAATAACGGCAGCGATCCGGGCGACAGCCTTCATACTCGGCCGAAAGCCGCCGCCACATGCTCCGCTCCAGGCCGGTGGGCAGGAAGAGCGCGTCTCCATCGCCGTCCTCGGTCTCCAGCAGCCAGATGAGGATTTTAGCCAACACGCGGGCCTGTTCGGGGGATTTAGCTCCGCTGCTTCGGAGCGCTTGCAGGCGGGCCGGGCAGAGGTAGTGGGAGCGCCCCTTGAGAACGACTGCGCGGAAGTCGAAAGGCAGGATGGCCTCCAGGTCAGGGACATCCTTGCGATAAAGTTGCTCCTGAAGGTTGATGGTGTTTGTGGAGATGACGACGCGCTCGCCGTTCTCCACCGCCCAGTAGACGGCCGGTACCAGGTAGGAGAGCGATTTCCCGACGCCGGTGGGCGCCTCGACCAGCAGATCGGCGCTGCGATTGAAGGCCCGGGCCACGGCACGCAGCATATCGACCTGCTGTGGACGATACTCATAGCCAGGAAAATGTTCCGCGAAAGCGCTGCCCTCCTCCAGGAGGGAGGCCAGGTATTCCACATCTATGAGGCTTGGCTCATCTACGGGTTCCAGAACGTGCACTTTCTCCGAAGCAGTGAAGAGCGGTTCCTCCGGCCCCAGGCGACCGGGTTCGGCATGTCGCTTGGAAGGATCGCGGGCGAGTATCTCCAGGGCCTCACGGAAAAACTCGACCGCGCTCCAGCCGACGCGCTCGCTATGGCCGATGATCTCCTTCAGCATTCGCGGCGGCAGGACGGCGGCTCTTTCCAGCATGGCGCGGAAAAGGCGAAAGCTGGTCAGGGCATCGTCCAGCGCACGGTGGGCCTGATTTATCTCGATCCCCAGCATACGGGCCAGCCTGCTCAGGCTGTACTGATCGGCCTGGGGCAGGAGCACACCGGCCAGCTCGAAAGTGTCAAGGTAATCATTATCGAACTGGTTGGAGTGGCGCTGCAAGAATCTCAGATCGAAATCGACGCTGTGGCCCACCACAATATGATCGCCCACAAAACGCACCAAACTGGGCAATACGTCGTGCAGCACCGGCGCCTCGGCCACATCCTTGTTGTTGATACCGGTCAGTACGGTGATGTCCCGTGGGATAGAGCGCCGAGGGTTGACGAAGGAAGAGAGCGTATCGAGTATTTCATCGCCACGGAATGCGACCGCGCCAATTTCGATAATGGCGTCACGGTCGGAGTCGAGACCGGTGGTCTCCAGATCCAGGGCAACATACGTTCTGGGCATGGGTCCTCATTTCTAGTATGGTGGTAAAGGCGACCACATCGCGGGTCGCCCGAAACTTGTGAGGCAAACTTTGGAGGAACGCGCTGTCATCGAGTTTTGCTGCTCAAGCGACAATGAGGAGATTATACCGCAGCGGGGGGAAAGGAGCAAGAGTAACTGCTCCCGGGAAATCGTAGCGGTTCCAAGACACTCCAGAGGCTGCCGGAGGCTTTCTGTGGCATTGGGTGAGTCCATCAACCCCAATCGGCGGGTATTGAAACCCGCCCTACATCCTCTGGCTATGTAGGGCGGGTTTC
>CAZANJ010000427.1:0-3179 GCA_964486415.1 uncultured Anaerolineales bacterium | reverse complement strand
CTGCGCGACGACGTGCGCACCGGCGAGCTCTCGCTTTCGGCCTTCGCGGCCGATCTCTACGAGGTGGCGATGGAGGCCGGGGAGCGGCCCATCTACGAGGACCCGGCCGAGTTCTTCGCCCTCACCTATCCCACCTACAACCTGCGCGAGCTGGCCCGCGACGTCGTCCAGCGTCTGGCAGGGCAGAGCGCGAAGGCCATTCGCCAGCTGGAGCTGACCTACGGCGGCGGCAAGACCCACGCCTTGATCACGCTCTACCACCTGGTCAACGCGCCGGACGCGCTGCCCGACCTGCCGTCGGTGGAGGAGTTCATCCAGCACATCGGCCAGCGTCCGCCGCAGGCCCGGGTCGTGGTGCTGTCCTTCGACAAACTGGACGTCGAAAAAGGGATGGAAATCCGCTCCCCAGCGGGCGAGACGCGCTGGCTCAAACACCCCTGGAGCGTGCTGGCCTACCAGATCGCGGGGGATGACGGGCTGCGTTTGCTCCACGCCGAGGGCCAGGCCGCCGAGCGGGAGAGCGCCCCGGCTGAGAACCTGATGCTGGAGCTGCTGCGCATCACGGAGGAGCGCGGCGAGGCGACGCTGATCCTGATCGACGAGGTGCTGATGTACGCTCGGGAGAAGGTAGGCCTGGACCCGGCCTGGCGCGGGCGGCTGATCAACTTCTTCCAGTACCTCACCCAGGCCGTGGGCAAGGTTGATCACTGCGCCGTGGTGGCCTCGCTGCTGGCGACCGATCCCCGCAAGAGCGACCAGCTGGGCAAGGAACTGACCCAGGAACTCTACAACATCTTCCGCCGTCAGAGCGAGGAGGGCATCCAGCCGGTGCAGAAGGAGGACGTGGCCGAGGTCCTGCGGCGGCGCTTCTTCACGCCCGAGTCCCTCCAGAACCGCGAGGCCTTCAAATCCCACGTCGTCGCGGCGCTGAAGGGCATCCGGGCGCTGGACGAGCAGACGGCCGAAGCCGGCAAGGCGGCCGAGGATCGCTTCTTGCAGAGCTACCCCCTCCACCCCGATCTGACCAACACCTTCTACACCAAGTGGACGAACCTGGAGGGCTTCCAGCGCACGCGCGGCGTGCTGCGCACCTTCGCCCTGGCGCTGCGGGAGGCGGAGCAGTGGGACACCGCCCCGCTGATCGGCGCGAACGTCTTTCTCAGCACCCCGGACGGGACCGGGCTCTCGGAGGCGGCCCGGGAGCTAACCAGCACGGCCGAGCGGGAGGAGTACGAGGGGCGACGTCAGGAATGGTCGGCCATCCTGCTGGGCGAGCAGGAGAAGGCGGCGACCATTCAGGCTCACTTCCCGATGCTGCGCCACCGCGAGGTCGAGCGGGCCGTCTTCGCCACCTTCTTGCATTCCCAGCCCATCAACCAGAAGGCCTACACCCACGACCTGCTGGTGCTGCTGGGCCAGACGCGCCCCGATCGGATCGAGCTGGAGAAGGCGCTCCATCGCTGGACGGAGATCTCCTGGTTCCTCGACGAGGATGTGATGGACGAAGACGTGACGACCGGCGAGCAGGCACTGCCGCCTGCCTGGCGGCTGGGGACCAAGCCCAACCTGACCCAGATGCACCACGACGCCTGCGAGAACCGCGTCAATCGGGAGATGATCGAGCAGCACCTGCTCCAGGCGATTGAGCAGCTCACCAGCCTCACCGTCGGGGCCAAGGGAGCTGGCGCCCGGGTCCATATAATGCCCGACAGCCCGGCCGACGTCAAGGACGACGGCGAGTTCCACTACGTCATCCTGCCCCCGAAGGCCGCCTGCCGGGTGGATGGTGAATCGGGCCATATCGCCGAGCTGGCGCGGCGCTTCCTGACGGAGACCACCACGCCGGATCGGCCGCGGGTCAACGACAACGGGCTGGTGCTGGTCGCACCCTCGGTCCGGGGCCTGGCCCAGGCCCGCGAGAATGTGCGGAAGTACCTGGGCTGGGAGGAGGTGCGCAAGCAGCTCCAGAAGCAGGAGACGCGCGAGCAAGACCCGATCCGCTGGGAGATCCTGTTGAGCCGCTTGCATGCCGCCCGGAAGGCGATCCCCAGCGCCGTCCGCCAGGCCTACACCATCGTGGTGACCATGTCGGAGCAGAAGACCGTCGAGGCATTCCGCGTCAAAGTGGAGGATCGGGCGCTCTTCACCACCATCAAGGCCGACCGCCGCGCCCGCATCCAGGAGACGGCCATCAACGCCGAGGCGCTGCTGCCCGGCGGCCCCTACGAGCTGTGGGCCGAGGGGGAGACCGCCCGCTGGCTCAAGGACCTGGTGGGCGCCTTCGCCGAGAATCCGCGTCTGCCCAAGATGCTCAACCGCCGCGCGATCCTGGACACCCTGGTTCAGGGCTGCGAGGAGGGGCTCTTCGTGCTGCGGCTCCGGTCCACCGGCAGCGACGATCCCCCGCGCACGTTCTGGCGCGAGCGGCCGGACGATGAATGGCTGGAGAACCCGGCGATGGAGGTCGTCCTGCCGGAGGCGGCGACGCTCTCCGCGCTCCGGCCTGCGTTGTTGGCCCCGGGAACGCTGCCTGGCTTGTGGGAGGATGAGCAAATAGTAATGCAGGATATCTACGACTACTTCGCTGGCGGGCACGTGGTCCACGTCCAGCGCGAGGGGTACGAGGAGCCGGTCACCATCCCGGCCGCCCCACGCGAGGTGGTGGATGAGGCCGTGGCGAGCGCCGTGGAGCAGGGCCAGTTGTGGCTGCTCTCCGAGCCGGCCAGCATCTGGTCGCAGACGATCCCGGCCGGCCTGCTGACGCCGGACGCTGAGCTACGATCACCGCCGGAGCCGATTCCGCCCGCCGATCTGCTGCCTACCAACTTGCCCCAGGCTTGGTCAGGCGGAGAGACAACGGCCCTGTCGCTGCTGAACGGGCTCTCCAAGCAAGCGGGTGAGACGCTACCGTGGCCGCGGGTGCGGGAGGCGATTGACGCTGCGCTCAAGGTCAACTTCCTGGAGCTGGCGGTCGATTCCGGCCCCTGGCCGTGCGAGCTCCCCGGCGCCCAGAACGTCAGGCTGCGCGTGCCCAGCGAGCCACCACACTCGCCTCCACCGCCGCAGCCCCCTGGTATCTACGTCGCGGAGGCTGACCTGGAGATATACGAACTCCAGGATCTGGCCGATGTGGCGGGAGAGCTGGTCGAGGCGACGGCAGGGTACGACCTGGCGTTCCG
>CAZANJ010000426.1:0-3182 GCA_964486415.1 uncultured Anaerolineales bacterium | reverse complement strand
GAAGCGCGCCGCATGCGAAGAGTAAACCTGCTGGGAATCGTTTTCTTTTCATTGGGTTGGTAGGTTAGGAGCGACGGGCGGCAGAAGTGGGAACCCCTTCCACCTCACCTGTCGCCCCTTTTCGTTCTGTGATCTGCTAATCCTGCTGCGCCCTCACGCTAGAGCCCCCGCAACACCAAGGGCAAATACACTTTTTCCAAAGGCCGCGCACCGACCCGCAACGGCCAGGTTTGATTGTTGGCCGAGTTGCCTTCGTCGCCGTCGGGACCCATCATGGCCAAGTTGGTCTCCAGCAGATCGGTGAACTGACTCGAGGTGGTGACCGCGATAGTCAGCGTTAGTGGCACGTTCGCGTTTAGATCCAAGTCGCAGTACACTTCCCAAGGGTCCGAGTCGACTATGCAGTCATAGTTGGCCTGGGCCGAAAGTGAGTGCGCGGCAGAGGTATCTCCCAGTACGGCTATGTCGGCGATAGCCTGGGTCGGCGACCAAGTATTGATCATTGTCGCGTTGGCTGAAGACTTAGGGCCCAAGTTTACCAATCCCACGGTGTAGGTGAAGTGCTCACCGGGGAAGAGGGGGTTGCTGGGGAAGGAGCCGGGGCGAACCACCCCGTCCCAGATGGTCAGGTCTTGCTGAACCTCTACCGGTATAGCTGCGTCGGTGGTCGGACCAGTCGCGTTGTTCCAGAAGGGACTGACGGGCAAGACCTGCGCCGTGTTGGTGATGAAGCCATCAAAGAGCAGGCTGGGGGTGAGCACCACATTCATCTGTTTGATTTGCCCGCCGGTCATTGAAAGCGTGCAGGTCATCACGCTGCGGCCGACGTCGACGATACAATCCTCGTCGCTGCTGGCGTCCACGATAGCATCCGGCGGCTCCCACCTATCCACCACCCGCACGTCGGCGGCAAGGCCATTGTTAGTCACCTGGACGACATAGGGGATCGACTCGCCCGTGCTGATCACGCCGGTGCTGGCCGGGTCCAGATACTTGTCCACGCTCAAATCGGTTTCCACTTGCTGTTCGTACCAGCGGACGAGGTTGAGGCTCTGCGAAGCGACTACCAGGTCCGGTGCGCCGTCGCCGCTTATGTCGCCAATGGCGATCTCGCGCACATTGCCCATCGCTTCATCGACCACATATGGGTCAGAAAAGCCGCTGCCCGTGTTCTCGAACCAGACGATCTCCTGAAGCGAGGCGGAGGTCGCTGCGACGTCCAAGTCGCCATCGCGGTCGATATCCCCCAACGCGAGGTGCTCCGTGCCGGTGAATGCTGTCGTGACCCAACTCCAGGTGAACGAGCCCCCGCCGCCAGCAGCCGTATAGCCCATCGCGCCGATCCATCCTGGAGGGCCGGGCCGTGCAGCCACGAGGTCAGCGCGGCCATCTCCGTCCAGGTCGCCACACGCAATGTCGGTGGCGCCCGGAAACGTGACGGCGCTTGAAAACGCATCCCAGGGAACTGCGGGGTCTCCCGTCTGACGCAACCAGAGAAGGTTATTCTCATTGGCACAGGCAGCTCCTACGTCCATTAAGCCATCGCCATCGATATCGCCGAGACAAACCGCCCTGGCGCTGGCGCAGGTGCTGGACGGGCTTTCGATCACGGTCTGGGCGTCAGTCGCGCCGTTCCACCAGACAATATCGTTTTTGCTTGCCGATGTGCCGACAATGTCCATCACCCCGTCGTCGTTCAGGTCACCTACGGCGGACTGGTAGGTCGTGCCCAATCCCGTCACCCGCGCGGCCTGTGCCGACGCCGTCCAGTTCCAGTCACTCGACCAGAACTCCCGCGCCTCACCGGTGTAGGCCTCCCCACTGACGACATAGCTCGGGCGGCCATTGCCGACCCTGTGCGCTGTCAAGCCTCGGCCTTTGTCGAAACTGGCGTTGAAGAGCTTGGACCACGTCCAGGGGGAGCCGGGAGTACCGCTGTAGAGCCGCGTCTCGCCGGTTACCCCCCCTTGGCCGTATCCTGACGCTGCCACGTCCAACTGCCCGTCCCCGTTAAAGTCGGCCAGATCGACGCCCCACGCGCCAGTGAGGGCGCTGTCGATGTCATTAGACATGAAGTTGATCCCGCCCACGGGATTGCCGGGCACCGCTTCGCGCTCGTTCTCCCACCAACCAAGCCTGCGTCCTGTGGTGCTTCCCGGCCCGCTCTCAATATCGCAGCCTACGATGTCGAGACGACCATCTTGGTCTATATCACCCACGGCGACAGCGTAACCAAAGCTCTTGGTATGCGGGCTGGTGTCAATCACGTGCCGGATCCAGTTGTGTGTCCCTCCAGGTTGGCCGAGGTTCTCCTGCCACACGAGCTGACGATTGGTACCACCCACGACGTCCAGGTCACCATCCGCGTCGAGGTCGGTCAAGGCGAGGCTGGGCCCTTTATAGAACTCGCGCTTGGTGATAACGTGCTCGGTCCACGCGGTGCCGTCGCCATTGTTGGCCCACCATACCAGCCCTTGCGTCAAGCTGGCGCCCACGATGTCGGGATCGCCGTCGCGATCCAGGTCCCCGGTGCTGAGCCAGACCGCGTGGGTAAAATTCCTTGCCACGTCATGCGTGAAAGAACTCCCTCCCGGGTTATAGTCGTACCACTTGATCCCGCCCTGGTAAAAGCCAGCAACGACATAATCCACGTCGCCATCCCGGTCCACATCTTCGGGATGGACAGCCATTGGCCATCTGGTGGACGATACCTGTTGGCCCAGGTAGACATGACTCAAGAAGGGCATCAGATAGACGCCGTGCATTCCCGAAGCGCCGGCCAATAGATACGAATGTCTGCCCATCTCGACATCAATCGGCGCAAGCGCGGTGGCCTTGTAGGCGCTGGAAAAGAGCCCGTCGTACGTCCAGCTTTTGTCGCTCTCTTGCTCAAACGTCGCGAGCCGGCCCGTGGTCTTGGAGGCCATCCCAACGTCGGTATCGCCATCGTCATCCAGGTCGCGACCGAAGAGCGCTGTAGCTCCGCCGCGGCCGGACGAGATGTCCGGAGCCGTCCCCAGCACCCCTCCTCCCCAATTTTTCCACCATTGTATGGCCCCTGTTCCATCCTCGTTGGCCGCGAGTACGTCCATCAGACCGTCGCTGTTGATATCTGCGGTAGCGACGGCTGTGCAGAATTTATAGTTGCTGTCGATGCTGTGATACGTGAACGAGGGGCTGGC
>CAZANJ010000425.1:0-3189 GCA_964486415.1 uncultured Anaerolineales bacterium | reverse complement strand
GCCGGTAGGTACCAGAGAGACGGCCCGAGCGAGCGTTGTGATAACGGCGCAGGTGCATCTCCTGTGAGAGTACCTCTGAGTAAAATTCGGCCAGGGCGCCGAGGATGTAGAGCACCAATTTGCCCCAGATGGTGGAGAAGTCGATCCGCTCGCGCAGCGACACTAGTTTTACGTCGTGCTGGTTGAGCAGCCTGATGAAGCTCAGCAGCGTCATCAGGTTGCGCGAGATACGGTCGATGCGGTCCACGACCACCACGTCCACCTTGTGGCGGCGCACCATGCGTTTGAGGCGCTTGAAGGCCGGGCGCCTGCCGCTGCGGCCCGACTGGGCCGGATCGGAGAGGATGGCTACTTCCTCCCACCCCTCGCCCTCGATGAAAGAGCGCAAGCGCTTTTCCTGATCCTCCATACTCTTGCCGAAGAGTTCCTGCATCGTGGAGGAGACGCGCTTGTAGCCCACGGCCCGCAGGCCGCGTCGATCCTTTTTACGGGATCCTCCATTCAGGATGCCGAGTACGGCCGTGGAGACAGCACCATTCTCGGGCGGGTCAAGCTCCATTTCGGACTGCCCGATCAGGGACAGAGCTTCCTCCTTGGTTGATAAATCTGTCACGATCTCACTCCTTTTTTCTTGTCGGCTCGTCGAGCGATCCGCGCTGGTTCTCTCCAGGCTCTCTTCTATGGTCTATCGCGATAGGGCTGGAGACGCGCCGATAGATCACAACGCGGTCGTGTGGTGTTTGCTCTTCGCTAGTCGTCTGCGTCAGTTTCGTCATAGCCGTCATCCTCCTCCAGGTCTAGAATGCGTCGCAGTGCGATGGCGATCTCGTAACAGAAATCGTCTACCAGTTCGTCTGTTAGAACGTCTTTTTGCTGCGTCATTTTCTGCTCCCTTTTTTCCAGGAGCAGCCGGCTGCTCGTCCTCGATCTTGATTGATTTTCCCGGGTGTTTGACCAGATTGTGAAGCTATGCTATGCTTGTCACGATCCCCTGGTCAGGTAGTCTCACTATGCAGGCGTAATGCCAAATTTTGGACGTACGACCGATAGTGGAATGGATATATGGAGTATCTCCACAGTTATTCAACGCGCGTTGGATAACAAAAAAATATGATTCAGGGAGTCCGTCGGCAAATTCAGAATATTAATTATCTGAATGTGCCATCCCATATATAGGCAAATATTGCTCGTTTTACCCAGATATGGGGGTGGTAAAGTAAGAAATGTATTTTATGAAGGAGCATGTCGGACTCCCTGTGATTCTTCTTGTTTGTCCTCCCCCTTGTGCCAGTCCCGCATGCCCTGAAGGGTACGATAGATTAAATCAAAGACCTCATAAGAATCCTCAAAGTCAGCGGGCGTTAGTCCCGCGAACGTTTTTGCGACAGCAGATTCCAGAGCGTCCGGGTTGTAGGTGGACAAATGATCACAGGCAGAAACAATTTTACGCACCGAAGCGATCGCGGCCGGAGAGGCGGATTCTGTTTTCTCCTCTTCCTCCTCCTCCTCCTCCTCCTCCCGTGGTTTGCCGGCAATTATCCACTGGATGTACTCAATTTGTTCTGCGCAGCCGAGGTTTTCCCGTACCACCTCCCTGAGTTGCCATTCGGTCATACCCACACGGTGTGCCAGCGTAAGCGCCCGATCACAGAGGTTGAGGAGGTCAACAAATTGCCGCCAACGCCGGTCGGTTTTACCCAGCATCGCCGTTATCCGATTCCAAGTCCCGTACCCGCGGCGTTTGTGAAGGAGTTCCCGCAGGTCAGTGGGCACAGCGATTGTGCCATCGGGATGCACGTAAGGAGGCTGGGCCTCAACGGTCTGTCTCTCAATCGCGGCGATCAGGAGGGCAACATTGAGCGCAGTCTCCACGGCAGTGAGATCCTCCCGAACTAGAGTTTCCGAAAGTTGTGCTGACAGGGACCGGTTGCCTTCGACGATGATAGCCTCAATACGGTTGTACGCAGTCTCACCCGCCACAACCAGGTAGGCATGGGCCAGGAGGCGCCGCAGGCCGGAGACCAGGGTCCGATCCGCTGTGATCTGGATCGCCTCGGTCAGGCCAACAACGGAAATGCTGGATGCCAATTTCTTAATATCAGCGAGATTCGCATCCATATCATCAGCGGTATTCACCCACCGCCGTACGGCCGCGATGACGCTGATCTCCCCTGCGAGCAGGGGCAACATTAGGTCTCCCGGCAGGGGATAGCGTGTCCAGTCGGGCGGAATTTTAATGGTCGATAATCGAATTATATTTTTCATCAAACCTCCGATTTAGCAATTAGGACGGTCGTTCCGGGTCTCAAACGTGGACTCATTGTACGTGACATCGTGGTCGCCATTGTATCAGGTTTGTGGTTGACAAATCAAGGGGCAGAGCTTGACATTTGGGAACAAGAACTTGACATCTGAGGGTAAAAACTTGACAGGAACGCCCAATGACACCGTTCATCTCCTTATGAGGCGAAAATATCCAGTGGTTTTCGGGCGAGTATTGAGGCGATGGTTGGAAGATAGCGGGCGAACGCAAAGAACCTTAGCTACCAAGCTGTTTATCGATTCAAGCCAGGTGTCGAAGTGGGTGCATGGGAAGAGAAGCCCAAGCCGCGAAAAAGTCACGCGGGCTTTGATTCACATCCATAATTGGTTGAAGGGAGCGTGGGAGGTATCAGAGGCACTAGATGGAATTATCTGGCTGGGTTTGAGCTGGGAGGATGTGGCTGTTTCCTTGCAAGAGGATTTCCAACTTGACAGCGTACCAGGTCGCTTCAGAAAATGGTGGGAAGATGGTCAGCCTCAAAAGCAGACCAATCCGGTTAGGGCTTTCCCCACCGATTACATTGAACCGGAGGAGCTAGAGGATTTACGCCTTCTGGTTACGGGCATGCAAGATTATCGACAACCAGCGTTCAACGGAGTGGTTGTCCACGGTATCTCTGGTGCCGGGAAGACGACCCTGGCGCTGGCGCTGGCAAGAAGCGAGGTGGTAGATTGGGTCTTTCGCGATGGCGTAGTGTGGCTGGATGAGGAAGCGGAAGACCTGCGTGCAGAAGCTCAGCGGAAAGCAGGTGGTGTTTATGGCGACGAAGAGGAATGGCGAGCGTGGATTAGATCTGACGATCGCCGCTTACTGATTATCATCGACGATCTCGCTGACGTGAAACGCTTGCGGGACTTCTTGAAGCA
>CAZANJ010000424.1:0-3208 GCA_964486415.1 uncultured Anaerolineales bacterium | reverse complement strand
AGGACTCTATCACAAGAAGGAGAAATTATGAGCGTAGCGATTCGTTCTAATCATTCAGAGCATCTGGACCTGGAAAATCTGGAATGGTTCATCAAGCTGAGCCGCTTGGTCGGCTTCAAACAGTTCGGCTTCGACGACATCCGCGCCCGCCAGGACGCCGATCTGACCGAGCGCCTTCGTCGAAAAGCACTGGCCCGCATCGATGATCCCCAGTTGACCAAGGTGACCAATGACAACCTCTTTCTGGGCTCCGTCGATTACATGGTGCGCGAATCCCCGGACGGAGAGCGGGGATACACTGCGCTGGAGACGAACGGCGGGAGCAGCCGCGGATTGACACTGCTCGCCCCGCCCGACATAGAGCGCCTGATGGCCGCCTTCGTCGAGATGCTGCGCTTTGTGGAGCCCAACGAGCCACCTTTGATCGTCATCGGGTATCCCGTCGGCGATAACCTGCTCACCGAGAAGTTCCTCGTCATCGACCGGCTGAGGGAGGCCCTGGAGCAAGAACGCCCCGGCGAGAAAGTCCACGTGCTTTCCATCAACGACTTCCGCGTCCAGCGCCCGCTCGTGGAGAATGACGCGGTGATCGTCCTCGCCCCCCACAGCCAGACGGCCCTCAGCCTACAACTGCGGGACGACCGCGTCTACCTGCTGAATCGACGGGTCCATATTATCATCGGCGACGGCGCGATAGCGCAGCATCCAGAGCTGGGCCATCGTCGCGCGGACGTGGTGCTGGCAAATTGGATCTTCCCCGTCACCGGCGACAAGTATTCCACCTACGACGCCATCGAACGGGCACGGGATCTGGTGACCCCGCACGGGATGTACCCCTTGCGCTTCTGGAGAGCGGAAAGCAGGGAGGAGCTGGAGCAGATCTGCGCGGAGAAGTGCTCAGGCCAGAGGCCCGAGGTTGACGGCCTGATCGTCAAGCCCTTCCGGGGCAGCGGCGGCACGGGCGTGCTTCCCATCCTGGAAGATTCGACTGTGGGGGAGGTGGTGCAGGATAGCCTGGGCGAGTTCCGGGCCAAGTATGGTCACGCTCATAATCCGTTCCCCTACACGATCTGCGAGATGATCAAGCCGCGCAAGGCCACCTGGCGCGGCGGTCGCCACAACTACGACATCCGCATCTACGTCGCGCGACAGGGTGATGAGCTGATCCCGATCGGCGGTCTCTTTCGCCTGGCCCCCCGGCCCGACAAGGGGGACTACAGCAAGGACAGCCTGATCGTCAACCTCTCCGGATATGGCGGCATGGCCATCGAGCGCGGCCTGGGGCTGACCGAGGAGAGCTTGGAGACGGTGCATTTAGAGGAAGAGGACCTCGTGAAAATCTTCGCCGCCTCCACGGTTCTGATGGCCGCCATCGCCCATCAGCCGCTGGATTGGTCGTGAAGATTGGTTCAATCTCTCTTCCATTGTAACTACTAAGACCCCGCTCAGAGGGGGTTTGCAACCCCCGACTTTTGAATGAAGCAAGCCATTTTTGGACAAGGTACTGTTCAAAAGGCGCTGGGTGACACACCCGGCTTGAGCGGCTGAGTAGATACCTTCCATTGAGGAGGATGTGATGATAATTGAGCATAATCCCGCCGCAATCCCAACCCCGGACTTGACCGAACTGGAGCGTCTGGTCGGATATTCTCCCCTTATCGGCGGCCATCGCCTGGTGAGCTTGGAGGATGTGCGGAATCGCCAGGATGAGCGCATGACGGCGCGAATCAGCCGCCGCGCGCTGCGCCTGATTCCGGATGAGAGCCTCATCACGGTACAGGGCGGGGATTTCTTCGTCGGCTCGGTCGATTTTATGGTGCGTCGATTGCCCAGCGGCGAACTCCAATACGTGGTGCTGGAGACGAACGGCGGCAGCAATCGCGGGTATGGCTCCCTTGCGACGCACGATATGGACCTGGTCTGTAACGGCTATCTGGAGATGTTGCGCTTCGTCGAGGTGCCCCATCCGCTTTTCATCATCGGTCACCCCCAGACCGACGCCTTGCTGATCGAGAAGATCTACCTGGCCGAAAGGCTGCGGGAGGAAATGGTCGCCCGTGGCCTGTGCGAGACGGCCCGCATCATCCGCCTGCAGGAGTTTCGCGGCATCGTGGCGGAAGGCGAGGGGCTGATCATCCTCAGCGATTATGAGACTCTCCTACCGGCCCTGGTCGGGACGCCGGGGCAAGAGGCCCGTATCATCCTGAACGGTCATCCCGTGAACGCCATCATCGGCGATGGCGTGGCCCGCCGCCATTACCAGATGAGCCGCGGCGAGCGCTTCGACGTGGTATTGGCCAACTGGGGATTTCCCATTACGGATGACAAGTACCTGACCTACTGCGCTGTGGATCGGGCCGCCGATCTTCTGATACCCTTCGACGTCAGCCCGCTCAAGTTCTGGCGTGCCGACACAGTGGATGAGCTCATCGAGCTCTGTCAGACGCGGCGGGAGGAGATGGACCTGGTCATCAAGCCCTTCCAGGGCAGCGGCGGCGCCGGCGTGCAGCCCATCGATGGCCGCTCGCCGATTTCCGTCGTGATCCAGGAGAGCATGGGGGAGTTCCGGCAGAAGTTTGGCGCATGGCGCAGCCCCTTCCCCTACACCGTCTGTGAGAAGGTGGAGCCGCACCGGGCCGTGTGGCGCGAATCTGAGCGCAACTTCGACTTCCGGGTCTACGTGGCCCGCGACGGCGATCAGCTCTTGCCGGTGGGAGCGCTCTTCCGCATCGCGCTGGAGCCCTTCACGGGCGAGAACCGGAAGCGCGCTCTGGTGGTGAATCTCTCTGGATATGGAGGGGTCGATACCGAGCGTGGGCTCGGTGTGTCGCCGAACGCGCTGAGCGTCACGCGCCTGGACGAGGAGGATTTGGCCAAGATGTTCGCCGCCTCGGCGGTGCTGCTGAGCTACATCGCCGAAAACCACGCGGCCATAATGGAGGGGTAGGAAAGAGACCCGGCTCTTTAGGATTTCGCGTGGTGCTCGGCTCGGATTTGGCAATCCGAGCCTGATGAGCAACAGATAAATGCAATTGCCCTGGGTAGGAAAGAGACCCTAAAGGTTTTCGAAAACCTTTAGAGTCTTGTCACCTGAGAGCTCAGACAAGATGGGCCAGGCTGTCCTGCTCGCCGACCAACGGCTCCTTCCGCAGATAAAGCACAATCCCCTCTTTGGGCGATGTAATCTCGACGCTGTTTTCGCTCAGGA
>CAZANJ010000423.1:0-3211 GCA_964486415.1 uncultured Anaerolineales bacterium | reverse complement strand
CCGGCGACATTTATGCAATGGTTTCATTAATTCCGGAGAGAAGTACTATGAAAATTCTCGCGCTGATGAGCAGCTATCGAAAAAAGGGCAACACCGCCCGCATCGTGCAGATGATCGAGGGCCAAATGGAGGAGATCGCCGCGCGCCACGACGAGCCGCTCGATTTCGAGACGCTCCATCTGGCCCACATGGACATCGAAATATGCCGGGGATGTCGCACCTGTTTTGATCGCGGGGAGGAAAAATGCCCGCTCAAGGATGACATACCGGCCATCCGCGCCAAGATCGACGCCGCCGACGGCCTCATCTTGGCCAGCCCCGTCTACGTTGACGACGTGAACGCCGTCGCTAAGAACTGGATCGACCGGATGGCCTACGTCTGTCACCGGCCCGCGTTCGGCGGCAAGTGCGCCTATCTCATCGCCACGGTGGGCGAAGGCCCCACCAACCACACCTTGCGCACGATGAATTTCGCCCTGCGCTCGTGGGGTTTCCACATCGTAGGACGGGCCGGCTTCAAGATGGGCGCGCTGATGTCCCAATCAGAAGCGGCACAGCACTTTCAAACCGAGGCCGGTGCCATCGCTGAGAGGTTGTTTCAGGCCATTGCGCAACAGCAGTACCTGCGGCCCTCGTTCATTTCCTTGATGATCTTCAGAGTTCAGCAACACGCCTGGCGAAAAGTATCAGCGCCGGATTCGTACGATTACGCCTACTGGAAGGCGCAGGGCTGGTTCGAGCTTGACTGTACGTTCTACATCGAGCATCGAGCTAATCCGATGAAGGTCGCACTGGCGCGATTCGTCGGCGCGGCGCTCGCTCCATTCGTGACGTAAAGATAAAGTAAAGATGAGGAGACTATCATGACAAAAACCAAGCAACACCCCAAACGGCAGGCAACGCGCAAGGCGCTGATCTTCATCTCGCTCATGCTGTTCCCCATCACGATGAACTACCTCTCGCCTTATGTCGTCATCGATGGCGCGTTTCAGGGCATCATTAACGGCAGTTTTGTCGTCTTCGTCCTCTTTTTCGTCAGCGCCCTCTTCGTCGGGCGGCTCTGGTGCGGCTGGCTCTGCCCGGCGGCCGGTCTGGGCGAGGCATGTTTTATGATCAGTAAGAAGCCCGCGCGCGGCGGCCGCTTCAACTGGATCAAGTGGGGTATCTGGATTCCTTGGATCGGCATCATCGTCTATGGCGCGCTCTCCGCCAGCGGCTACACCAGCATCAACCTCCTGTACCAGACCGAGAGTGGCGTCTCCGTGGATGAGCCGGCCAGGTACATCATCTACTACATTGTGGTGGGCACCGTCTTTGTGCTCTCCATCACGGCGGGCAAACGCGCCTTCTGTCACTACGGCTGCTGGATGGCGCCCTTTATGATCCTGGGGCGCAAGGTGCGCAACGCGCTGAAGACGCCGGCGCTGCATCTCACATCCGATACCGATGCCTGCATCCATTGCAAAAAGTGCTCGCAAGTCTGCCCCATGAGCCTGGATGTCCACGAGATGGTGGAATCCGAGAATATGGAGAACAGCGAGTGCATCCTCTGCGGCAGTTGCGTGGACACCTGCCCTCAAGACGTAATTCACTACGCTTTTGATCGCCAAATATAGGAGAATCCCAACATGAAGCATCGAAAACAACACGTAACGATTTTGAACGGTATGCGCGAGCAAGGCTCCCCGTCGGAAACCGTGCATACGGCGCTGGTGGATGCGCTGATCAAGCGTAACTGGCGCATCACCCCCTTTGTCTTGAAGAACAAGGAGATCCAACCTTGCCTTGGCTGCTTCGGCTGCTGGCTGCAAACGCCCGGTCAGTGCATCCTATCCGACACCAACGACATCGCCGCCAGCGTGGTACAAAGCGACCTGGTGATTTACCTCACACCGGTCACCTTCGGCGGCTATTCATCGGAACTGAAAAAGGCCGTCGATCATCTGATCCCCAATATCCTGCCCTTCTTTGCAAGCGTCGCTGGCGAGACGCACCACAAACCGCGCTACAAACGCTACGCCAAGCTGCTCATCGTCGGCGTGGCGCCGGAGCGCGACGCGACTAGTGAGGCTATCTTCAAAAAATTGGCGGAGCGCAACGCCATCAACATGTGGGCGCCGGCGTGGCAGGTCGATGTGTTGACGCACGCACAGATCGCCAACGGGTTGGAAACGACGATAACCACATGGTTCGACGCCTTGGAGGTGCACGCATGAACGCCGTATTACTTATCGGAAGCCCGCGTATGAAGAAGGGCGCTTCGTTTACGCTCGGGAATTACCTACTGGATCGATTGGCCCCGCACGACGTGACGGGAGAGATCCGTTTCATCAAGCGCGACCTGCGCAGCGACGAAGCGATGGACGCCATGACCAACGCCGTCGCTCAGGCCGATCTCGTCATCCTCAGCACCCCCCTCTACGTGGATAGCCTGCCCGCCCCGGTGACGCGGACCCTGGAGATGCTGGCACAGCGCCTCGACGAGCGCGAGCGCCCGGCGCACCAGCAGTTCGTCGCCATCGTCAACTGCGGATTCCCCGAGGCGGCACACAACGATGTCGCTCTGGCCATCTGCGAGCAGTTCGCGCACGCGGCGGGATTCGCGTGGGCCGGCGGGTTAGCGCTGGGCGCCGGGGAGGCCGTCAAGGGTCGCCCGCTGACCGAGTCCGCCGGCATGGCGCGCAACGTCATCACCGCGTTGGATCAGGCAGCGGAGGCGCTGACCCAAGGCGCGGCCATCCCCGACGCGGCCAAGGCGCTGATGCGGAAGCCGCTGATGCCATCGTGGGTATACCGCACCGTGGGCCAATTGGGCTGGATCCTCCAATCTCGCCGACACGGGCAATTTGGGAAGTTACGCCAACGCCCCTGGGCCGAATCAACGCACGATTGACGCGAATCAAAGAACGTTCTGGAACCTACGGGGAACACGGCCATACTCTACCCAAAAATGATAAGGAGAGACCTATGCACATCGGCATAATCATCTATTCTCTCGGCGGCAACACCATCTCGGTCGCAACACAGTTAAAAGAGCGGTTATCCACTGCTGGTCACGACGTGATGCTGAAACGGATCGAGACCGTCGGGCCGGCGTCCCTGCGCACCGAAGACGCACCCCTCAAATCCAAACCGGCCCTCGATGCCTACGACGCTTTCACTACCCGACATTCGTGGCCAAGAGCCTGATTTTCTATCACGAATCACACGA
>CAZANJ010000422.1:0-3222 GCA_964486415.1 uncultured Anaerolineales bacterium | reverse complement strand
CAGCGGATTCAGCCATTCTAAGACTTGGCGTATCTACTCAGCCCGCTCAAGCTGGGTTTGTAACCCAGCGTCTTTTGAGAGTTTTTGAGCAACTTGATCGAAGAAAAGGATTATGCTCGTTCAAAAATCGGGGGTTGCAAACCCCCTCTGAGCAGGGTCTGAGCAGTTACGACTTGGCTTATCCACGCTCCCGGAAACGATGTTCACCACAAAGACTTGAATGCAAGGCATATCACCAAAGGAGAGAGCAAATGGCTGGAACACCCAGTAAGCCATTGGGGTCTGAGGACACGAGCGCCTTTGAGTTCGTCAAGGAGATGTTGCAGGGAGACCCCACCTATGGCATCAACTTCGACCGGGTGCAATGGGATGCGCGCGCGGAGAGGTATGTGATTGTGGAGTTTTTGCTATGTCACAAGAGACAATTCAGTCGAGGGGTGACGCCTTGGACCAGTCATCCCAACCGTTACTTCCACAAGAACGCCCAGAAGTTCATCTCCCTCTGGGAGTTAGCGCAGCAATTGGACGCCGCGCTCTACTTGGTCAATTACTCAAAAAGAGGAACCGAGTATGAAGACCAGATCCTCGCGATGAAGGTCATAGACGTTGACCCCGATACATCTCCCCATGTGCGCACCAGGAACAAGAAATTCACGCGCCGTGAATTTTCCAAGTGGTTCCGCGCCCTGAACAGACGGGGAAACCGTTGAGGCATTATGGCCCGTAGCGCACTAGAGCGTTTCAGATGCCGCCTCGTCCTGGTGGATTACTTCCGCCACGTCTTCGGCGTCGAGGATGTCAATGACCCCGCCGCCGTCGGGGATTTCTACGACTCGCTGGAAGAACTGCAAGAGGGGTACAACGCCGAGGGCCGCAGCCACGTGGTGAACGCCCTGGCGGGCCGCGTGCGTGGCATCAGCGTGGCCGACCTGCTGCGCTACGACGCCAACGTCAAACGCCACACCGATGCGCTCAATCGCCGCCGCAGCCGGCCGATCACGCTCAAGTATTTCCAGATCCTGGCCGCGCTGATGACCGAGCGCTACCTGGATCGCGTGACACACGACGCAGCCGATTTCCTCGACGACCTCAACGCTTTCGTCAGGGAGCAGAACTGCATCCGGGGCGGGCGCATCGATCTGCCAGCCTTCGCCGCGCCCCCCGAACAAACCGATCTCAACAAGCTGGCCTTCTGGATGGCCACCGGCAGCGGCAAGACGCTCCTGATGCACCTCAACTATTACCAGTATCTGGACTATCGGCCTGAGATTCCGGACAACATCCTCCTCGTCACGCCCAACGCGGGGCTTTCCGAGCAGCATATGTCCGAGATGGAAAGAAGCTCCATCCCCTGCCAGCGCTTCAACGCTGACACTGGCGCCCCCTACGACGCCGATCCGCGCACGGTCAAGGTGATCGAGATCACCAAGCTGGTCGAGGAGAAGACCGGGTCCGGCAAGAGCGTCCCGGTCTCCCACCTGGAGGGGCGCAACCTGGTCTTCGTCGATGAGGGCCACAAGGGGGCTGGCAGCACGGCTCAGGCCTGGCGCAACCGACGGACGGCGCTGGCGGAGAACGGCGGATTCACCTTCGAGTACAGCGCCACCTTCGGCCAAGGCGTCGGCGGAGCCGGGACCGACATCGAGGAGGAATACGGCAAGGCCATCATCTTCGATTATTCATACCCCCGCTTCCACGAGGACGGCTACGGCAAGGACTACCGCATCCTCAACCTGGAGCAAGAGCTCGATCCCGACCTGACCGACCGCTATCTGCTGGCCAATCTGCTCACTTTCCACGAGCAAGTGCGCTGCTACGAGCGGAACCGGCGCCTCCTCTATGCCGAGTACAACATCGAGCCGCCCCTCCTGACCTTCGTGGGCCACACCGTCAACGCCGGCAAGACCTGGTCCGGCCTGGGCAAGAATGATATGCGCAGCCTCTCCGACGTGCAAGCCCTGGTGCTCTTTCTCCACCGCGTGCTGCGCAACGAGGGCGGCTGGGTGGAGCGAGCCATCGACGCCATCCTGAGTGGCGAGGCCGATGCCTTCCCCATCCTGCATATGCCGTACTTCGACGCGCTCAGGATGGATGGATCCGCGATCTACGGCGATATGTTGGAGCGCATTTTCCACGTGCGCCAATCGACCGCCCTCCACCTGGTCGACCTGCGCTCGGCCGAGGGCGAGATTGGGCTGCGGGCCGGGGCCGCCGAGCGCCTCTTCGGGCTGATCAACATCGGCGACGCCGAAAATTTCCTCAAGCTGACCGCGAAGAGGACGCCAGAGATCGCCATCGAGGAGGAGCAGTTCGGCTCGACCGGGCTCACCGAAGTGGGGCGCTCTCTCTTCCGGGCCATCAATCAGTCGGGATCGCCCATCAACATCCTCCTCGGAGCGCGGAAGTTCATCGAGGGCTGGGATTCCTGGCGCGTCTCGACGATGGGGCTGATGAACATCGGGCGCGGCGAGGGGCCACAGATCATCCAGCTATTCGGGCGCGGCGTGCGCCTGCTGGGCAAAGGGCGCACGCTCAAGCGCTCCGAGGCCCTGGATGGCTCCCATCCCCGGCATCTGCCCATCCTGGAGAGACTGAACATCTTCGGGGTGCGGGCCAGGTACATGGCCCAGTTCCGCGATTACCTGGCGGAGGAGGGCATCGCCACCGGGGAGCGGAGGGTCGCCCCGACCAAGAACTGGGAGCGCAAGGTCAAAGGTCCCACAAGCGAGAGGCCCTTGGAGGAGCCGGAACCGTTGTGCCTGAAGCCCGTCGAGGCCTGCAAGCCCATCATCGACCTGACCGCGCGTGCCGATGTGTTGACGCCCGATGGCCCCCAGCGGGAGCGTTCGGCAGGTCACGAGGCGCGGGAGGCCCAGACGCTGCATCCCGCCCACCTCAACCTGCTGGACTGGGAGCGGCTCTATGAGGAGCTCTGGCGTTTCCACACGGCGCGGGGTTATAAGAGCTTGGCCCTGGATAGACAGGCGCTCCGCCGCGTCATCGAGGAGGAGCGCTACGAGCTCTATTGCCCCCCCGCGCTGCTCGATGTGCGCTCCTTCGCGGACGTGGCGCGACTGGAGCGCATCGCCTTGATGATCCTGCGCAAGTACGTGGAGGAATACTACACCCTGGCCCAGAATGATCGCCTCCCTGATCAGAAGTGAGATCGCCGGGTTTTCGAAGCGATTCAAAAATCGGCGGGTATGGAAACCCGCCCTACAT
>CAZANJ010000421.1:0-3244 GCA_964486415.1 uncultured Anaerolineales bacterium | reverse complement strand
AGGGAAATAGTTCTGAATAGGGGGCTTGAAGAAAAACTCTATTTAAGCGAGGCTAGACCTTCACGCAGGGCATAGAGGGTGGCCTGGGTGCGATTGGCAACGTGGAGCTTCTCCAGGATATTGCTGACGTGCGTGCGCACCGTCCACTCACTGATCACCAGCTCATCCGCGATCTCTTGATTGGTCAACCCGCGAGCGACCAGTTTGAGCACTGTCACCTCCCGCTTCGTGAGCGAATGCTCAGGGGGAGCGGCGTCGGACGGCTCTTGAATCTCACCGATAACCTTAAGGGCAATAGAGGGTTGAAGGGGTGCATTTCCAGAGTTGACGTCGTAGATGGCCTGGAGCAGTTGTGCAGGCGAGGTATCCTTGAGAAGATAGCCTTGAGCCCCAGCTTTGATGGCCGGAAAAACCTTGTCCTTCTCGGCAAAGCTGGTGAGAACCAGAATCTTCGCCTCCGGCATGTCACGCTTAATCTCTCGGATCGCGTCTATCCCTCCTTTCCGAGGCATAACCAGATCCATCAAGATGACGTCGGGATTCAGGCTCCGTGCCTTTATGACAGCCTCGACGCCGTCGCTGGCCTCTCCGATGAGCACAAGTCCATCCTCACTGCCGATCAGGGTTCGTAACCCTTCGCGGACGACGGCGTGGTCATCAGCTATCAGAACTTTCAAGCGTTCCATATGCCCTCCTCTCCTGCCTGCGGGATTGGATGATGAAGCTCGATGAGAAGAATCATCTCAATGCCTCTGATTCTACCGCCGCTTTCACCACTGTACCTTCGCCAAGAGCTGAGCGGATCTCAATTGAGCCTCCCATCTCTTCGGCTCGATGACGCATGTTAGCCAACCCCATTCCTCCGCTGATTTCGACGGAGCCAACGTCGAAGCCTTTGCCATCATCCTCCACTTCCAACACGATCTTCCCGTCCTTGGTGCTGAACCGCACCAAGACATTTGTTGCACAGGCGTGCTTCAATGCGTTATTCAACGCCTCCTGTGCTATGCGGTACAGCCCCTCCTCTATGGTGTGCGGCAATTCGACGATCTCGTCGGCGAGCAAGCGAGCGTTGATCCCGGCGCGCTTCTCGACAGCATCCAGTCGCTGATGGAGTGCGCCAAGCAGCCCATCCTCCTCAAGAGCGGGAGGCCGCAGCTCGTGGATCAAGAGGCGCATCTCTTTGAGCCCCTGTTGATTGATCTCGCCGATTCGCGCTAGATACTCATCGACGTGGACCTGGCCTCCATTGCGGATCGACCGACGCCAGCCCTCGGTCAAGAGCACTATGCTGTACATCGACTGGGTGACGGAATCGTGCAACTCGCGGGCCAGCCTGGTTCTCTCCTCCAGGACAGCGAGTTCCTGGCTGCGATCATACAAGCGAGCGTTCTCAATAGCCACAGCTATCTGGTCACCCAGGCTCTGGATGACCAGGAGATCCTGCTCTGTGAAGGCGTCTGTCTCCGCGCTTTGAACGTCAAGGGTACCGATAGCCTGATCACCCAGGCGCAGTGGCGCCACGAGCTCGGATTCGATATCGGGCAGGTACTGATCGGCCAAGTAACAGACGTCGTCCTTCACGTTGTTGACTAGTATAGCCTCTCCATCCCGGATTGCTTTGCTGTTGATACTGCTTCCATCAAGGCTGATACAGTGGTGCTCAGGGACCGTCGGGCTGGTGCTGGCGCGCAGATCCAGGTGGTTCTCATCCCTGGTCAGCAAGAAGATGTGGACGTGGTAGTAGTGAAATGCATCTCGGATCATTTCCACCACTTGAGTCAGCAAGTCATCAATATCGAGTATAGATGTCAACTCCCGACTCACCCGAGCGCTCGTCTCTAGCTGTACAGCGCGTCGTTCAAGGGTCTGATTAGCCTTTCGCAAAGCTATTGTACGCTCAGCTACTCTGTCCTCTAGATTGCTTATCGAATCTTGCAACTGCGCCGTCATGCTATTGAAAGCCTGGGCCAAAGTGCCGATCTCGTCTTGGCGTGCATTGTTCGCCCTGCGGTAGAGATTGCCTGCTGCAATGTCGGTGGCAGTCTCTGCGAGGCTGGTCAGCGGGGTAGCGATCGTCCGGGCCACGAACAAAGCCGAGACAACAGCAAGTACCACGGCTGCCACTCCGATGGCCAGATTGACCGCGATGATGCCTCGCACGGCATACAACCCCTCGGATAAATCCTGCTCCGTCGCGAGCACGGCACCCCATTCTGGCAGCCAGCGATAGGTGCCCAGGACCATCACGCCGCGATAGTCTCTGTACAGACCGGATACGCTCTCCTGGTCTTCTAACACTGCTTCTACCCCAGGGGAGTCGATAGAAAAGGGAAGGACTGTAGAGCCGTCAGAGGCTGCCGGGGGAAGAGTGCTTCCTGATAAGGCCACGTGATTCGCGTTGACCAGATAGGCTTTGCCCGTGTTCCCAAGGCCCGTATTCTCGCTCAAGATGTCTTTCAATGGCTGCACACGAGTGCGGGCAGCAATGACACCAAGGGGCAATCCTTGCTGCCCCAGAACTGGCATAGTTGCGATTACGGATTCCCCATATTGCTGCTGAGATAGGCCGGCGGAGAGCGTGTCGCTTTGGAAGGGAATTTGAACGTAGGGGGAGGCCAAGCCCTTCTGAAAGGATGGTTGATCGCTAAGATCCTTGCCTTCCTCATCCACAACGGTCGATAGAGCCACCTGTCCATCTAGATCGATTAGGAAGAGGGCTTCCAATTGAGGCGATTGGCCCACAAGGCCCTGAAAGCGTTTCCGAATCGCTCTGTTATAGAAACCGTAATGCTTGTGTTCGTTTGAAAGCGTAAGGACAACTGAGATACGCTCAAAGGCACAATCGGTGTTAGACGCAACGACCAGGTCCTCCTCCAGGGACTGAATCCAGCTCTCAATAGCGGAATGCTTGAGCGCAGCGACCGACTCCAGGCGACTACTGACCTGACGTCGTCCGGTGTAGTATGCTACGGCTAACGATCCAAAGGTGACGGCTATCACCGGGAGGACAGCCACAAGGACAAAACAAACAATCAGCCGAGTACGGATTGTATTGGGCTTAAACACTCTTCTCCAGAATGATAAAGGCATAGTGGTCAAGTTTGACAAGCATAAGGGTACAGGGGGAAACCAACTTTCTTCCCGCGATGCCTGCTATAAGTGGGGGTATTGGGACCGTCTATTACATTCGTAACTGCTCAGACCCTGCTCAGAGGGGGTTTGCAACCCCCGATTTTTGAAC
>CAZANJ010000420.1:0-3252 GCA_964486415.1 uncultured Anaerolineales bacterium | reverse complement strand
AATCCGCCCTCGGCTACGAGCGCGGGCGGTAGCCAGTGATTTATGGTGCTGACAGCGGGTGCTCACCAGAGATAGACTCACCGACCAGATCATATTCCAGAGCTCCGATAATACGCAGCGGGACGATCTCCCCGACCGGCAGCTCCGCCTGTGCCAGCACCAACCCGTCGACCTCCGGGGCGTCGCGATAGGAGCGGCCCACGCTCAGATCGGTGTCCTGACCCTCGATCAATACATCCAGCGTATGCCCCACCAGCGCCTGGTTTTTCGCCAGCGAGATGGGCTGCTGCACACTCATCAACCGCGCCCGTCGTTCCTCTTTCAGGTCGGGCGGCACGTCATCCTCCAGCCCCCGCTTGGCGGCCGGTGTGCCCTTTTCGTGAGAATAGGTGAAGACGCCGACTCGGTCGAAGGACATCTCCTCCACGAACTCCAGCAAGGTCCGAAACTCGTCCTCGGTTTCGCCTGGATAGCCGACCAGGAAAGTGGTGCGAATGGCGATCTCCGGCATCGCGGCTCGGAATCGCTCTATAGTGTGGCGCACTTGCTCGAGGTCAGACGGGCGGCCCATGCGGCGCAGCACATCGGGGTGAGCGTGCTGGAGCGGTAGATCGAGATAGGGCAAGATCTGTGGATGAGTGGCCATCGTTTCGATCAGCCGCGCGGTGATGCGCCCCGGATAGGCGTACATCAGGCGCATCCACGGTATCTGCGGCACCTCCGCGACCAGACGCTCCAATAGCTTCGCCAGTCCATCTTGCATGCCGAGGTCGTGGCCGTAGTCCGTGGTATCCTGCGCGATGAGGATGATCTCTTGCACTCCATAATCAGCCAGGCGGGCGGCGTCCTCTACGATCTTATCGGTTGGGCGGCTCACAGCGGGGCCCTTGATGAGCGGGATGGCGCAAAAGGCGCAGGAGCGACGGCAGCCGTCGGCGAGTTTGAGGTAGGTGCTGGCGCCCTGAAGAGCGGCGCGGGTCACACCGCGATTATCCTGCCCCACCGTCGGCACTTCCGGGATGTGATAGAGTGGCCGCGCCTCGGTTTCCTCCAGCCGCTCGACCAAGGTCAGGATGTCCATCCAGCGGCGGGTGCCGATCAGCCCATCGATGTCCGGAATCGCCGCGACGAGCTCGTCGGGGCTGCGCTGGGAGTAACATCCGGCGGCGATGAGGTGCTGCCCCGCCCGCTTGTCCTGCGCTAGTTCTTGCAATACGGCACGCGATTCCTCCCGTGCCGCATCGATGAAGCCACAGGTGTTGACGATGATGAAATCGGCCTCATCGGGGGCGGCGTTGACGTAGCCGGCGCGACGCAACAGGGTCGCTATCCCCTCGCTGTCCACCAGGTTCTTGGGACAGCCCAAGGAGATCATACAAAAGCTTCGTGATTGGTTCATAGAAGCGCGTTGCACCTCAGCAAGCTGTGTGGGGAAATAGTCGTGGAGTTATGGTGGGGAAATCTCGCCGGTCGGCCCCCAGGCGCGGTGGCTGGCTTCACCTCGCCCGCCCAACGCTCCCAGCGGCTGCCCGTTGACTGTGACATATAGGCCAGCGCCGTTGCCGGTCTCCACAACGATGGCCTCTTGCCCCGACCAGGTTTCGACTTGGCCGGGGTCCATCGTTCTGTCAAACACCATCTGCTGATCGCGGGTCACGCGCACCCAGACGTGTTCCTGGGCTTCCAACGTCACTTCGACCGTCCCTTCTGGGTTGGGTGCAAATGTGGGAGTGGCATCCGCGGATACGGCTATCTCTGTGTTTGTCTCTGCAGGAGGAGATGCGGTCTCTGTGGGAATAGTGATTGTTGTCGGTGCTGTCGCTGTGGGGATTTGTTCCACCTGGGCGCCGTTGCTTTGGCTCATGATGTAGCTCACGAGACCTACAATGGCAACGAAAATGATGAGCACAATCCCGACGACCATCAAGGTCTCCAAGCTCATCCAACGTGGCGGCGCGGAGGCAACGGGAATATCACGGGGATAGAATGGTCGTGCCTCAGGAGGCATCTGGCTCTTTTCTGGAGGGGATGACGACGGGGCCTGTCCCTGGAGCGTAGAGTCCACCGGGGGCACAGCCGCTTTGCCATGTACCTCAGCGTCGTAACGAGCCAGCACCTCATCTGAGGAAAGACCCAGGTAACGAGCGTAAATATGCAGGAAGCCGCGCACTTGCACTTCGCCGCCGGGGAGGGCGGCAAAGTCGCCCTCTTCCAACATCTGCAGGAAATGCTTCCGGATGCGGGTGGAAGCTTCAACTTCCTCCAGGGTATAGCCTTCGGCCTCGCGGGTCTGGCGCAGCCACACGCCCAATTTTTCCACGGGCGAATCCTTCGGTAGGGGTTGTTCGCTTATCTTTTCTAGGCCTGAGGCGGCTCGATGCCTTCAGGCCATTTACCGCTTTCGGGTTTTACCAAAACCTTGATTTGCGGTTCCACGTCTCGCATCAAGCGTACAGCGACGAAGTGTTCTCCCACTTCTCGGATTGGCTCGTTCAAAGTGATGTCTCGCTTGTCGAATTCTTCGCCGATCTCACGTTCGAGAGCTTCGGCGATATCGGCGTTGGTCACGGCGCCGTAGAGGCGGCCTGTGCTTCCGGACATAACCTCGAACGTTAGAGGATTCGCGGTCAATCGGCGGGCCAAGGTTTCTGCCCGTTTTTTCATTCGCTTGTACTTGCGTTCTTGCACCGACTGACGATGCTCGAAATCCTTCAATATCCCTGGGGTAGCTTTCTTCGCCATTCCTTGAGGGATCAAATAATTGCGCGCATGGCCATCCGCCACATCCTCAACTTCTCCCCTCTGACCCAGGTTGGGTACGTCTTGCATCAAGATAACTTTCACGATGATCTAACCTCCACTTCATGCGTAATGCGCAAAACGTAGGGCGTAGCGCTTACGCGTCACGTTTTACGCATCACGTTTTAGCATACGTTTTTGATATACGGATCAACCTTTGCTTACGCAGTAGGGCGGGTGGGATTCGAACCCACACGTCCTCACGGACAGAGGATTTTAAGTCCTCGGTGTCTTCCGTTCCACCACCGCCCCGCATAGGCTACGGGCAGCTAACAGCGCTGCCCGTCGTTTTGGACGCCTTTACCGGACGTCTCAGACGTTAAAAGGCGACGGCCGGATTCGAACCGGCGAATAAGGGTTTTGCAGACCCCTGCCTTACCACTTGGCTACGTCGCCTAATCGCTTACATTCTACCATACAAACAGTTCATTCGCAAGCCCCCCCGCTTTGGGG
>CAZANJ010000419.1:0-3252 GCA_964486415.1 uncultured Anaerolineales bacterium | reverse complement strand
CTAGTCCGTGTTATTTAGATGACAAGGGAGCAGAATGGTAAATTATTTCTTTCTGAATCCCTCAACTTACCAATCCACCAACCCCACGCCGCGCGCCAGCAGCCATTGGGCGAACTCGCGACTTTCACCCACCGGTTCGGTCATGGCGGCTAAATAGAGCGGGCGCGAAAGTGGGTACTCACCGGCGACAACCGTCTCCTGTGTCGGGCGCACGCCCTCCAGCGGCAGCGCACGCACGCGATCATCCAGCCGTAGCGTCGAGACGTAGCCGATGGCGCCCGATGTACTCGCCACGTGCTCGATGACCGCCTCGCTGGAGGGCATCACCACGGCGCTGACCGTCGGGCTTTCGTCGCCCATCACGACCCTCTCGAACGCGATGCGGGTACCGGAGCCATCCTCACGAATGACAACCGCGAGCACCGTCCCATCCCACTCTTGCAACCGTCCACGAAAGATCTCCTGGAGAGTTGTCAAATCCACCTCCGTCAGGGGAGAATTCGGGGGAACGACTATAGCGATCCCATCGCGTGAGAGAGGCTGCGACCAAAGCACCTCTTCCTCCGCGCCTTCTTCGGCGGGAGGCTCCAGCCACGAAAGCAACGCCAGGTCTGCACCACCCTCGCGTAGAATTTCCTCCGCTTCCGCGTTATCGAAGGCGTCAAACTCGACCGTGACCCAGGGGCGATTTTCTTCGTAGGCCTGAGCTATTTCCTCCACCAGGGAGGCACAAGAATCGGCCGCGATCAAGCGCAGCGTGACAGGCTCGCGGGTGACGGTCATAGGCTGGGAGGTGCACGCAGATGCGAGCAAGATGCAGGAGGCAAAAAGCAGATTGCGGATTGCGGATCGCGCCGCTTCGCTAAATTGCGAATTACAGCTCAACGATAGTCCTCCCGCACAGGGTAGAAGGCGTCGATGATGCGACATTCAGTGATCGATTTGCCAGAGTGGCTGGCGTGGGGCGGAATTATGACGACGGAGCCGGCCTCGATGCCGGTGGTTTCACCCTCAATGGTCAGCTCATACACACCCTCGATGACGTTGGTCACCTGCTCGTGGGGATGGTTGTGATCGGGCAGCGGTGTGCCGGGCTCAAAGCGCCAATAAGCGAGGGTCATATTATCACTGTGGACGAAGCGGACTTCAGCACCGGGGATTGGTTCTTGGCTTTCAATATCGTAAAGATTCAAAAATAACGGCTTACTCATTTTACCTTTCCTCCATCATTCTCAAAACAACGCTACCAGCAGGCAGGCGAGGCCGACGAGAGCGCAGTAGGCCGCGAATGGATAGAGCCGCCTGCGCCGCAGGTAACTCAACAAGAAGTGGATGCAGCCGAGGCCGACCAGGGCCGCCGTCACGAAACCCACGATTAACGCCGGCGCCTGGGCCATCAATCCTCCCATCTGCACCAATTCCACACCCTTGAACAGCCCGGCGCCGAGGATGATGGGCGTCGCCAGGAGGAAGCTGAAGCGTGCGGCGGGCTCCCGCTCTAATCCACGGGTCAGCCCAGCGGCGATGGTAGCGCCGGAGCGGGAGATGCCGGGGAAGATGGCCAGCGCCTGCGCCGCCCCGATGATCAAGGCATCGCGCCAAGCCAGATCACCCAACGCCCGCTCGCGACGCCCCAATCGTTCGCTGGCGACTAGCAGCGCCGCTGTGACCAACAGAAAGCCCGCCGCAGCCACAGGTCGGGAGAACATCCTCTCGAAGAAATCCTCCAGCAGGTAGCCGATGATGGCCGCCGGAAGCGTGCCCAGGATGATGAGCCAGGCCAAGCGCGCCTCCCCATCCCAGATGCGCGGCAATGAGCGCAGGGCTTCAGCGACCAAATCGACCCAATCGCGCCAGAAGTAGATGATCACGGCCAGCGCGGTGCCCCAATGCACCATCGCGTCGAAGGCCAGACCGGGCGATTCCCAGCCTAACAACCAGGGGATCAAAACCAGATGGCCCGAACTGCTGACCGGTAGAAATTCTGTAGCGCCTTGTAGAACACCGAGTAAGAGGGCTTGAAAAAGATTCAATAGTTCGCTCCCAGGAGTAGTTAGTCCGCCACGAATTCCCAATCGCCGCCTGATTTCCAACCCCAGCCGAGGATCTTGATGACCCGCCCGTCGAAGATGCGCACGAAGGCGACGGAGGGGATGGATTCTCGAATCTGCTGCTGCCACCTGGTCTGGAAGCCCTGCTCCGGGGCCTTGGCCCAGCCTAGCCCATCCCGCACGCCGGGCTGTTCGCGCCATACTTTGCCAAACCCGCGCACAGGCTGAAAAAGTCCTTCAGGGGGCGTGATCGTGGGGTCTTTCTCCGGATCGCCCTCCGTCCAGATGTCATTGTACTGCTCATATCGACCGTCATTGTAGAAGACGAGGATCAGGCCGCGCTGCACGACCGACTCAGCCTTGACCTCCTGTATCCACATCATGCGTCCCCGTTCAAAGTATTGCTCCGCCGCCCAGGTGGAACTTGCTGTGTATGCCGGGCAAGCGTCGAAGTCATTCTCGAAGAAGTAGTCATACTTGCAGGGCCAATCGACCGTCACGGATGATAAGACGCTGTTACCCTGCGCATCGTAGGCGTTCAACGCCATCGACGGATTGCGGTAAAGCGTGTTGGGAATCTCGACTGTGAGGGTGCCATTAGGCTCCACCTCCCACTGCGGGGGAAAGCGACGCGCGGAGCCACTGAAAATCCTGGCCCGAACGGCACCGGTGGTCTCCCAACTGAAGGTGAAACGCTTGCCCGTCTCCATATCCTCCACCTCGACGGAGAAGGTTTCTATCTCCAGAGGAAGCCCCTCTGCTGGCGGAGGCGAAGTCGCCGCTGGGGGCGGCGCCATCGGTTCCGGCGGCGGAGGTGAAGTCGCCGTTGCAGTTGCAGTCGCCATCGGCGTATCGGTCGGGGTGGCGGTGGGTGGTTCCGTCGGGGTCGGTGTGGATGTCGCCGTAGCCGTCAATGTCTCTTCTACAATCTCTGTGGTGGGCGTCGCCGTCGGCGCCACCGTGGAGGGCAGGTTGCATGCCAACAACGTGACGGTTAGAATCATCACGATCAGGATAAGTTTTCTTTTCATCGGTAACCTCCCCTGTGACTCATCTTCAGCCGGTTAATTCTGCTCACGTGCTTTGCACATTAAAGTATACCGTTGTTAAGCCCACGGGTCAAGCAATCGTATTTCCCCGCTAACGGTTACGGAATCACAAAACCCGAAGGGTTGCGAGACCCTTCGGGTTTTTCCTCGCC
>CAZANJ010000418.1:0-3255 GCA_964486415.1 uncultured Anaerolineales bacterium | reverse complement strand
CTTCAGCCGCTGAACCTTCAGCCATCCACCAGACTCCAAGGCCCACGGCCAACACGCAGCCCCCCAACAGCGCGATAAAGAGATATGACGAGAGCCAGCCCTTCAAAAAGAGCAAGGACGGAATCAACCAGGCGCTCAGCAGGACCACGTCGAGGAGGTTATCCAGCAGCACGACCCAGGCCGAGCGCTTCAGCGAGAGTCCCAGTCCACGCAGAGCGACGGGTTTACCGGCGAAGGTGCTCAAGCTGCGCGGTATCAGCAAGCCCAGGGCTCGCACTGTCGCGTTCAGTTGATAGAAGCGGCGCCAGGAGGCCAATCGACCCCCGCTTGCCACAGCTTCGGCGACAAGCCGCAGACGCGCGGCCGCCAGCATGCCGGCCAATCCGGTCAAGAGAAGCGAAAACAGAACACTTGCCGGGTTCCCCTCGGCTGAAAATGTGACCAGGGCCTTTTTCCAGGCGTCCAGTCCGCCCCGCCAGAGTATCAGTCCAAAAAGCGCCAAACTGAGTAGCTGTACCATCGTCACGAGGAGGCGCGATGGTGCTTCGTCCTTGGAAGCTCCCAGTTTCTCCTTCATCCCAGGTATCCCAGATCACGCAGCCGCTGCCGCACCGCTTCTTCATCGGCAGGAGAAAAATCGACCGAAGATTCAGTGGCTGAAGATTCAGCTGCTGACTCTTCATCTGACAACTGCGCAATCCCCTCTTTCCCAACCCACTCTGGGCGCAGCGTCTCGGTCAATACTCGACCGTCCACGTCGGCCGGGACAGGCTGCCCCATCAGGTGGAGCACCGTGGGCGCCACGTCCTCGATGCGGGCGTCCTGCAACTGCGCCCCAGCTTGCACCGGCGCCCCGTGCAGCAAGACCATCCCCTCGCGTCGATGCCAGCCCGTGATGCCGTGGGAAACATCCACAAGCCGGTTTGAAGCAAATTCATACTCCCCGAAAGAGAGATAGCGAAAGCCCTTCGGCACGAAGACGATGTCGGGCATTCGCTCCAGATAAGGGCCTTGGAAAAGCTCCTCGCGTGTGTAGATTATGTCCCTAGTTGAAGGAACTTCAACCGTTGAAGGAACTTCAACCAGGCGCTCGCCCGTTTCTGGATCCTGCAACTCTTTCAAGCGCTCGATCACCTCCTGACGTACCGCCGCGTACTCGCTCCCCGGCGCGACCGTTCCCATCGGCTCACGACCGCGCAGGTTGATCCACAACTGACCGGCGTTACCCAGCGAATAGGCCCGCGTCTTGGACCAATCCACATCGTTGAAGGAGAGGAAAAGGCGGCTCAGTTTCTTTTCCCCCTTGCCCTTCGTGACCTTTCCCTTCAAGCCGCCCAAGCCCAAGTGGAGCAGGATGTTGTAGATGTTGAGAGGCGTGATACCCAGATCAAACATAGCTTTCTTCAACCTGGTCGGGAGTTTCTTTTTTAGCTTCAAAAATCCCCAGCGCATCAGCCAGTTGTTCATGTGGATGTATTTATGGAACGGGCCGGCCCCGTGATCGGACATCAGGATGAGGAGCGTTCGCTCATCCAGTTGGTTCAACAGATCTGCCAGGTAACGGTCGATGTACTGGTAGTATTCGAGGATGGCGTTCTGGTACTGAGCAGAACCGGGGGCTCCATGGAGGGGGTGTGTGGGGTCCATAAAGTGCCACAGGCCGTGTTGCAGCCGGTCGGTGCCCCGGAAGACATACATCAGGAAATCCCAGCGCTCATTTTGCATCAAGCGTTGCAATGTGTCCAGTTGTATCTCCGTGGTCTCGTAGATGGAGCGCAGGAAGCGGTCGATGTCACCCTTGGCGTAGGATTGGGGCGCGTGAATCTGATAACCTTCGTCCCGCAATTTCTGGGCCAGCTCCGGCGGGTATGTGAAATCGGATTGCTCCGAGGGCGTCAGCAGCCCGCTGATCATAACGCCGTCGACCGGCTCTGGGGGGTAAGTGAGCGGCACGTTGACGACGATCACCCGCCGCCCGGCCTCGCTCAGCAGGGACCAGAGCGAGCGCCCTTGGCGCAGCGAGGCATTCACGGGTGATACTGCGTAGGAATCGGGACGCCGGAAGACGAAATCGATCAGCCCGTGCTTGCCGGGGTTCTTGCCGGTGATGAAGGATGACCAGGCAGGCGCCGTGATGGGCGGCATCGTCGAGCGCAACTCGCCCCAACTGCCCTCCCGCATAAGCCGGGCGAAGGTGGGCAAATGACCGGCCTCGGCCCAGGGCCGAATCAGATCAAAGGTTCCTCCGTCGAGGCCGATGATGGCTATTCGTAATTCCTCGTTTTCTATTTGCAATTCTCTATTCCTCACATCGCTCTGACAGGGCAAAAATCCTGTCCCCATTGGGTTTCCCATCCGTGTAGACCAAGCGCGTACAGCGCTCGGCGAAACGCTCGAATAATTCCAGTTCCTCGGCCAGTGTCCCTTCAAAGTCGAAATTCAGCCGCCATTCAAAGTCACTCCCGCTGTAGTAGACGTGCGTGAAACCCTGGGCCGCGAGCGCCCGGCGAAGCTGTTCTGGCTCCTTCCCTTGCCGATAAACCAGATGGCCCCAATTATCGTGATCCACGTCGGGCAGGTGTTTGGCTGAAGATTCAGCCGGTGTGAGGTAGTAACTTTGTCCACTGCCGACGAAGAAGACCTTGCTGCTGGCTGGAAGTTGGTTGATAAAGCGAATGGCCGGATAAGCGGAGGCGTTATGCTCTAGCAGATAATGCTCCTCGCTTTCGAGCCCCATAATCACGGGAAGGGGGTCATCCTTGACCAACATCAGCCCTTGCCAGGTCAGATTGGCCACCAGCGATAGGAATACGACCGTTTGAACCGCTTTTCGAGCGTTCCAGGACCGCATGATCTCAAGCAAGATGTAGGCCACCGCCACGCTGAGCAGCGGGTAGATGTCCATCAGGTAACGCGCGTTGCGGGACGAGACGGCCCAGGTCCCAAACCTGACCGCGGCTATAAAGATGATCATGCTTACATCCCTGTGTTTGCGCACTAGAAGATAAAGGGGCAGAAGCAAGCTCAACGGAGGCGGGAAAGAAAACGGGGTCCCAAAATCTCCCCACGGGTGAAGGAAAAGATCAAAGGGCAAAAGCAAGTATCCCAGAAGCCCCTTGTGGGTGCCATACTTTGAAACCACGAACTGCAAATTGGCCGCCTTATAAGCATCCCATCCCCGCCCGCCGAACCAGAGCGGGTAGAAGGGATTGCCCAGCCAGAGCCAGTTCTTCAGATACCAGGGCGAGGCCACGG
>CAZANJ010000417.1:0-3270 GCA_964486415.1 uncultured Anaerolineales bacterium | reverse complement strand
ACGTGAACCACATGGTGGCCCAGGCCGGATCGGGCATCATCGAGTAGCTGCCGACCGCCAGTTCGTTGTTCTCGCAAGCCTGCTCCCCGAATGTGGTGGTCCAATACGTGCTGGAGTCCATGGGGTTGATCTCGACGTTGATGCCGACCTCGGCCAGATTCTGCTGGACGATCTCGGCCCAGATGCGCTCCTCGCTCGTGTCCTGCAGATCGAGCCGTAGATCGAGGGTCTCCAGCCCCGCTTCGGCCAGATACTCCTTGGCCTTCTCCACATCTCGTTCATAGCAGGGCGCGTCCTCCCAGTATCCGGTGAGGCCGGGCGGGATCAGCGCACACGTCCGTTGGACTTTGCCCTGATAAGCCGCCTGGAGGATGCTCGGCACGTCGATCCCGTGGATGATGGCCTTGCGCACGTTCACGTCTTCCAGCTTGGGACTGAGGATGTTCATGCCGATCCAGTAGTAGCGCAGCGACGGCCTTGAAAGCACCTGGAAGTCCGAGTTCGCCTCGAATCGTTCCACGGACTGAAGACTGATCAAGCCAAAATCCAGGTCTCCCGATTCGAGGGCCACCTCGCCGGCCTTGTCGTCCTCGATGGGGATCAGGTGGATCTCATCCCAGTAGGGCTCATCACCGAAGTAGTCGGGGTTCTTGGTCAGGACGACCATCTCCTGGGGTTTCCACTCCGTGAACATGTAAGGACCGGTCCCAATGATGTCGGTGGCGAAGGCCTCGATGCCGATCTCCTCCACGTAATCCTTGCAGAGGATGTTGCCGCTGACGACGGGCATGGTCGAGTTCCACAGCGGCGCGTAGGGCTCCTTGAGGTGGATGATCCCGTTGTAGTCGTCGATGATCTCCACGTGGTCGAGCGTGGCCCAGTCGTCGGCGTAGTCTGCATCCAGGTCGGGGTCGATGAAGCGTTCGTAGGAGTACTTCACGTCCTCCGTGGTCAGCTCACCGTAGCCCTCGTGCCACATCACGCCCTCTCGGAGCTTGAAGCGGATCTCCAGGCCGTCCTCCGATTGCTCGATCTCCTCGACCAGTTGATTGCAGAGGTCATAGGAGTTGGGGCAGTAGCGCACCAGGCCGTTCATCACAGCGTTGGCGACGACACCGTCGTTCTCCGAAATGCGGAAGGCGGGATCGAGGTTCTGGATATCGCCATAAAGCCGCACCGTGAGAATCTTGGGCTCCGCGGCCTCCTCCGGTTCCTCGGCGGGTTCCTCAGTGGGTTCTTCCTCCTGCTCCTCCTCTTCGGCTGGCGGTTCGGTGTCCTCGACGGCAGGCTCCTCGGTTGGCTCCGGGGCTGGCGTCGGCTGGCCGCCGCAGCCCACTAGAAAGCTAGCGATTAGCAAAACACTCAGGATCGACCACAACAATTGCTTCTTCATCTTCATTTCCTCCTCGGTTATCTCTCTTACTGCGGTTTGAAATACACTTGCTGCTTCTGGGTGTGTCTTTGTCTTCTTTCTTGACCTCCTTTCGGGGGAGATCGTTCCCCCTCACCCTAACAACTGCTAGCCTCCTACCAACTCCCTGCGGGCTCGCTCCATGATCTGATCGAGCTGACGGCTGACTTCGTCCGGTAGGGGCTCCACCTGATGATTCTCCAGGATCTGTGCGGCCCGCGACTTCGCCCTGGCGACGACGCCCTCCTGCTCGGAGTCATCCGACGTGGAGCGCACGCTGATCTCAGGTGTCCAGAGGGCGCCCTTCCTCATATGCCTGACGGTGTGCTCCTCTCCCAGAAAGACGCCATCGCCCAGAATGACATCCCGCATCACGTCAAAGGCCAACGTATCATCGTTCACAGCGCAGCCCTGGGCCACGTGCTTGAGAAGCCCGATTATCTCGTTGTCGATGACGGCGATCTCAAGGGCTCCCGCCATGCCGCTGTCGGTCGTGCCCACGCCAGATAGAATGTCGGCCCCAGCTAGAGCGGGCGTGACTGCGTTGGCCAATCTCTCGTACGCGAACTGGGCGTCTAGCCGCGTGGAACTGGTCGAAAGGCCGTAGGAATCACAGGGCAGTCCCAGTCGATGGGCGAGCTGGGCGGCACAGGCTCCGGTCATTCCCACTTCTGGCCCTCCCCAGGAGGAGACAGCCGTCCGTAGATCAATCGGGTTAATGCGCGAGCTATACCCGACCAGGGCGCCAGGATGCGCGGCAGCGGCGATCACCAAACTGGACAGGACTTCAGCGTGTTGCTGGGCCAATGCCCCAGCCATCGTGATGGAACTGGTGGCTCCAAGAGAAGGGGCCGGAAGAGGATAGAAGGGGCTTCCGGACTTGACAACGGCCATGATGGAAGCCGTGATGTCCGCGCTGAAGGTCAATGGACTGACCGGGGAGACGCTGATTATCATAGAGGGATGCTCTCGGTAGGCCTCCATCCCGCCACAGCAAGCGGCAGCCATCTGAACAGTGTAGTCAACGTACTCAGGTTTCTCAATCGCGGCTGACGAGACAGGCTTGCGTGTGTTTCGCAACATCACTTCCGTGGAAGCCAGATTCAGCAACTGAGGAGGCACGTCCTGGGGGCCAAAGAGAGGGACTACGACATCGACGTGGGGCAAGGCGTCGAGGAGGCGCGTCATATCCGCGACGTCCTTCAGCGTGGCGGGCCGACGCTTTCCGTTCTCCAGATCATAGATGAAGGGAGGGCCTCCTCCGTTGTGGAAACGTAATCGCTGGCCGTCGAAGCTGAAGGCGTGGGAGCCATCGATGTTGTAGAAATCCTGGTGCGGCGTGACGTTCTCCACCGCCCAGGCCACAACGTCGGGGGGAATGAGCGTCCGGCGCCCCTCCATCCGACATCCCAGGCCGTGTAGCATCTCCCGCGCCTCCGCGTGCTCCAGCGCGATGCCGACCTCGTCGAGAAGCCGGTGAGCCGTGCTCTCAATGTCGGCAAGCGCACGGTCAGACAGGAACTGAAGCTTGTTCACATTCTCCATGGATACACTCCTGCTAAGCGGAACGGATGATCAGGGGGCGGACAGGCAACAAAACCGTCGCGTCGGACATCGGACAGGGGAAACTGATGCATAGAGATTAACGCCATCTCATTATCATGATAGAGGAGTTTGGGCCTGGGGGCAACGCTCAAAAGAGGGATTTTAAGTAGTCAAAATGTGCTGTCTTAAAGCCGCGCTGCATACCACAAAAGTGTGAGATGCTACCAAAAAAGTGGTAGGTCTGAAGGGCTATGAATCACTGTCAGGCTGCTTCTTGGTGGAGGACTACAAGGTGACTATAGAGGGAAATAGTT